>CAXBEC010000119.1:0-7562 GCA_963974145.1 uncultured Alphaproteobacteria bacterium
CCCTTACAATATGTGAGCGCCGGACACGTCCAGCGATTCAATCCGCCGTGCGGTGGATACCCTGGGCGATTGCCACGTAATCCGGTTCGTTTTCCGGCGTCAGCACCCCGTGGCGGATCAGGAAGTCCATGATGACCAGATTGCAGTTGAACTTGAAATCGGCGGTTTCCCGGACCCGGGCGGCGACGTCCGCAATCGGCCATAACTCGAAACGTTCGACCTCGCCGTCCTGGTTCACCGGCGTGAAATCACCGGGCAGTTCAAGGTCGTAGCAGAAGATCTGGTCCGGCTTCAGCGTATCGCCCGCCTGATGGCAATAGGACAGCGCCCCCACGGGCCGCGCCGATACCGCCAGTTCCCGGGGAATACCGGCCTCTTCGGCGCATTCCTTGATGATATTGTCATGCGTGCCGATACCGATCGGCTGCCCCCCGGCGACCATATTGTCCAGCATGCCGGGAAAGGTCGGCTTGTCCCTGGCCCGGGTCGCGACCCAGAGAAAAAGCGCGCCATTGCGCCGGACATAGCCGTTCATATGCACGCCCCAGGCCCGAACGCCGAAGCGGGGACAGGCGGCGCGTTCCATCTGCAGAAGCGGCGGGTCGCCCCAGTTCCGCATGACCGGATAGGCCTCCTCGCGCCAGCCGGTGACCTCGCCCGCTGCCGCCAGTGTCCGCAACACCCCGTCCATCGCCGCGCTGCGCGAGGCGAAATCGTCATATGCGGGTGACAGAACGATCCGGTCCGGCTGTACCGCGAACACATCCGGCCATGCCGCCAGACGCGCCGCAAACGACCGGTCGATCCAGCCGATTCGCTGCGCGCCAGTCACGAAGGGCAGGAATTGCGCCAGGTCGGCATTGTTGCAGGCGCGGATATGATCCAGAAAGCTCATGAAAACCGGAGGATCAGGCGACTTCCTGGCGCCGTAATTCCGATACAAACACCTGTTCGACACAGAACATCGCGCGCAGGCATTCGCCGATATACACGGCCAGGGGCTGGGCCATATCCGTCATCTGGATATCGACATGCAGTTCGCCGCCGTCGGGACCCGTCCGGGTCGACTTTACCTGCGCGGGCACAAGGCCGCGCTTGGCGAACAGTTCAAGGATACGCGGCAGCACGCCCGGATCGGCAACCGCCGTCACCGAGAAAGACGCCACCGGCCCTGTTTGTTCAGATCTGTGTTTGGTCATGATATGCAACCTCAATAATCGTTTCCGCAAGACGAACGCCAACCGTCCGGCCCCCAACGAGGACCGGGGTGGTAATTCGAATGCTGGACCCGATATGAGATTGCGTGCACATGGTGCGGGTTATATCAACGTCCTGTCTGAAATTGCAAGCCTGTCCACCATTGCGAAAGGGTGCATCGCGTATGTATCGCGGCATTATAATAGCATTTCCTCTGCTCCTCTCCGCCTGTGCCAAGGAACCTTCCGGGCACTGGTCCCGCCCCACGGGTGACAGCAGCACCACCTATTCGCGTGATTCCGCCGCGTGCCGCAGCGAAGCCAAACGCCGGGCGGAGCGGGAATTCTCGCTGGATACACAGCATCTCGACCGGGGCCAGGGCGGTGTCTTTGGCCGGCAATCGATCGAAACCGATATCGCCCGGCGTGATGCCTTGCGATTTCAGCAGTCGATCTACGAAGACTGCCTGCGCAGCCTGGGATATGTTCCGCGCAAATCCGGCGGAAACCCCGCCGCGCCGCAGGAAGCGCGCTAGCGTGTTAATAGCCCTGTATTCGCCCGCGTGCTATATCATCGCCAATGCAAACAGGATGGCCTGACATTGGCGAAACGGTCCAAACAGAAACTTAAACTGGATGAATCGACACGGGTGCTCGCGCGCCGGATCTGGCGTGAATACGTACGGCAGCACGTCGGCAAGATCCTGCTCGCCATCCTCTGCATGGTCATCGTGGCGGCGGCAACCGGCGGACAGGCGCGACTGATCGAGCCGGCCCTGGACCGGGTTCTTGTCACCGGCGATGAACAACTTGTCTGGATCATCCCCCTGGCGTTTTTCGCAATTTCGGTCATCAAGGGATGCGCCAGTTTCGGGCAGACCGTGCTGATGCAGACGATTGGCCTCCGGGTTGTAACCACACTGCAAAGCCAGATGTTCGGCAAAATCGTCCACGCCGATCTGGCGTTCCTGCATGGCGATGCCACAGGCCGCCTGATTTCTCGATTCACCAACGATGTGAATTTTCTGCGCGACGCCGTTGTCAAAACAGTGACCGGTTCGGTGCGCGACCTCCTGACGGTGATCGTTCTGGTCGGCGTGATGTTCTATACGCACTGGACGATGGCAGCGATGGCCTTCATCGTCTTTCCGGTCAGCCTTTGGCCCATCATTTATATCGGCCGGCGACTGCGGCGCGTTTCATCCGATACGCAGGTCGAACTCGGTTCGCTGACAGCGTTGCTCGACGACGTCTTCAAGGGCATCCGGCAAGTCAAGGCCTATGGCATGGAGGACCATGAACAACGCCGCGCCGATTCGATGTTCGAGTCCATCTACCGTTATATTCTGAAAGCCGCCAGCGTCCGTGCGCGCTCCTACCCGATCATGGAAAGCCTGGGTGGGCTGGCGATTGCCTCCGTGCTCTGTTACGGCGGCTATCAGGTCCTGAGTGGCGAAACAACCGTCGGCAAGCTGATCGCGTTTCTGACGGCACTGGTCATGGCCTATCAGCCCGTACGCAGCCTCGCCGCAATGAATGCCAGCCTTCAGGAAGGGCTCGCGGCGGCGCAACGAATATTCGAAATGATCGACAATCGTCCCCTGATATTCGACAGCCCCGACGCAAAACCTCTGGTGGTGGACCAGGGCGCCGTGCGGCTGGACAACGTGCATTTTTCATATGGCGACGATATCCCCGCATTACGGGGGGTTACCATCGATGCACCGGCGGGATCGACCGTTGCGCTTGTGGGCCCGTCCGGCGCGGGAAAATCGACCGTGTTGAACCTGCTGTTGCGGTTCCACGACGTCACCGCCGGTACCGTTACCATCGATGGGCAGGACATCCGACAGGTGACTATCGCCTCGCTGCGCCGGTCCATTGCCCTGGTCAGCCAGGAAACCGGCCTGTTTGACGCTACGGTCCGGGAAAACATCGGCTATGGCGACCCGGAGGCCGATGAAGCGGCCATCATCGAAGCCGCCAAATCTGCGGCGGCGCATGAGTTTATTACAGAACTGCCGGACGGATATGACACGATGATCGGCGAACGCGGGTTACGCCTCTCCGGCGGCCAGCGGCAGCGCCTGTCCATCGCCCGGGCCATGCTGCGCGACGCGCCGATCCTGCTGCTCGACGAGGCGACCTCGTCCCTCGACACCCAATCGGAACGGCAGGTCCAGACCGCGTTGAAAAGGCTGATGACGAACCGCACCACGCTCGTCATCGCCCATCGTCTTTCTACGGTCATCGATGCCGATATCATTTACGTCATGGACAAGGGCGGTGTCGCGGAACAGGGCACCCATGAGGAACTCCTGGCCCAGAAGGGCCTCTACGCCCGGTTAAGCCGTATGCAGTTCGCGCCGGAGCCGGCAGAAACTGAAGCCCCCGACGCCGAAACGGCGCGGGCGCGCGCATGACGCCATGCGGGCATTGCGACCAGTTCTCGGCCATCCTCTCGCACAAACAATGCTGTGCTGGATCATCGCGTCCTATATCCGGCTCGTCTGGCGCACCGGCCGCTGGACCATCGTCGACGGCGAAGGCCCGCTCGCGCTCAACCGGGAACACCGGCCGTTCATCGCGGCATTCTGGCATGGGCGGCTGGCGATGATGCCCTATGCGCTGGGCGGCGCGGCGCAGGATATCAACGTCATGATCTCCAACCACCGGGATGGCCGGATGATTGCCCGGGCCGTCCGCTTTTTCGGCATCAGGGTTATTGCCGGGTCGACATCAAAAGGCGGGGCTTCCGCATTCCGCAGCGCGGTGCGGGCGCTGCGCGACAACGCCATCCTGTCCATCACCCCGGACGGGCCGCGCGGGCCACGCATGCGGGCCAGTGACGGCGTGGCGGTGCTGGCGCGGTTCACGGGCGCGCCGGTTTATCCGGTCGCCTTTTCGACATCGCGCCGCAAGGTATTGGGAAGCTGGGACCGGTTCATCCTGCCGCTGCCCTTTTCGCGTGGTGTCTTCGTTTGGGGCGCTCCGGTTGAAGCCGACCCGGAAGATAGCGGAGAGACTGTCGAAACCATGCGGTTGAAAATCGAGGAGGCCCTGAATACGGTGACGGAAAAGGCCGACACGCTCACGGGACAGCTTGTCGTTACGCCCGCCGCCGCCCCTTCCCTCGCCCCGGCCGAGCGTTGATATCGTGAGTGGCCTGGCGCTTTATCGCGGACTCACCGGGCTTGGCGCGCCGCTGATCGTCCACCTGCTGCGCCGCCGGTTGAGTGCCGGCAAGGAAGATACGAACCGTTTTCCCGAACGCCGCGGCATCGCCTCGCGGCCGCGGCCCTTCGGCCCGCTGGTCTGGATGCATGCGGCCAGCGTCGGCGAAGCACAATCGGCCCTCTCGCTTATCGAAAAGATGCTTCGCGTCCGTACAGACCTCCATATCCTGGTGACGACGGGTACCGTAACCTCGGCCGGCATACTGGCGGACCGGTTGCCGCCACGAAGTTTCCACCAGTATGTACCGGTCGATCGCCTGCCCTGGGTCCGACGTTTCCTGGATCACTGGGAACCGGACATGGCGGTATGGATCGAATCGGAATTCTGGCCGAACCTGATCTCTGAGACCGCCGAACGCGGTATTCCCGCTATTCTGGTAAACGGCCGGATATCAAAAAAATCAGTCGCCAACTGGCGATTCCTGCCTGGTTTTATCCGCGACATTGTCGGTAAATTCCAGCTCTGTTTAGCGCAAAGCGAGGACGAAGCAGACCGGTTTCGCCGTCTGGGCGCCTACCCGGTGCAATGCGTCGGCAACCTGAAATTTTCAGCCGCCCCCCTGCCGGCGGAAGAGCCGGAACTGCGCCGCATGGCGACCCGGATTGACGGGCGACCAAGATGGGTCGCGGCCAGCACACACCCCGGCGAGGAGGCAATGGCTGCCGAAACGGACCGACTCTTGCGGCAGCGTTACCCGAACCTGTTGACCATTATTGCACCACGGCACCCGGTCCGTGGCCCAGCCATCGCAGCCGAACTCGAAAGTGCCGGGTTCCGTGTCGCACGTCGCGCTAACAATGACGACGTTGAACCCACGACCGATATCTATATCGCAGATACGCTGGGCGAATTGGGACTGCTGTACCGGTTGGCGGACATCGCCTTCATCGGCGGCACGATGGACTCGCATGGCGGGCATAATCCGCTGGAGGCCGCACAGCTCGACTGCGCCGTACTTTACGGCCCGGATATGGCGAATTTCACGACGGTTGCGCAACAGCTTGACCAGGCCGACGCTGCGCAGGTCATCACGGATGCGGAATCGCTGGCAACGGCGATCGAGGCACTGCTGGACAAACCATCACGGCGTGACAGCCTTGCAAAGGCCGCGGCGGCAGTCGCATTGGCCAATACGGAAATTGTCGACCACGTGATGGATCTGGTCCAGCCCTATATCGACGCCCTTCCCGCCGAGGAACCGGATGCGCGCCCCTGAATTCTGGACACAGGCTCGCGGTCCAGGGCAATTCCTCGCGCCATTGGGATACGTATTCGCCGCCGTTTCACGTTACCGACGGCAATTAGCCTCGCCCTGGCGGGCCCCGGTTCCGGTCATTTGTGTCGGGAACCTGGTCGCCGGTGGTGCAGGAAAGACGCCGGTTGCGCTCGCTCTGGCAATCCTGCTGCAGGAACAGGGACGCACCGTGCATTTCCTGAGCCGCGGTTACGGTGGCCGCGAGTCGGGGCCATTACGGGTTGATTCCACACGGCACACCGCCCGGGATGTCGGCGACGAACCGTTGCTGCTGGCCGAAATAGCGCCCTGCTGGATCGCGCGCGACCGTGTCGAAGGCGCAAAGGCCTGGCCCGCGCCGATGCGGCCATCGTGATGGCGCCTGACACGCACGGCGTTGCGGAATTACTGAGTACCGCGCCCCTGCCTGTCCTGCACGCCCGGCTGGCCGCCCTGCCCTCCGCAGAGCGGCTTTCAGGGCGCAAGATTGTCGCCTTTGCCGGTATCGGTCGGCCGGAAAAATTCTTTGCGACGCTTGAGGAACTCGGCTGCATTCTGGTGGGGCAATTCGGTTTTGCCGACCATCACGTCTACAGCGCGGAAGAAATCATGCGCCTTGTAGAAACCGCCAGTGCGACAGGCGCTGTCCCGGTAACGACGGCAAAGGATTATGCACGCCTGACACCGGAAGCGCGCAGCATGGTCGAAATGGTCGGTGTCACCCTGGAATGGCGCGATCAGTCCGGTATCGAAGCGCTGCTGCAGCGCGTCACCAGCCCCTAGTTCAGCGGCGATTACGGCAGCAACAGGGCCGGATCGATCCGCCGGTCGAACCAGTTGATCCGCCAGTCAAGATGCGGGCCGGTCGCGCGGCCCGTCGCGCCAATCGCGCCGATCCGCTGGCCGCGCGCCACCGTTTCGCCCAGCTTCGCGTCGACCCGGCTCATATGCAGGAAGGCGGAGGTCAATCCATGGCCATGATCAAGGATCAGCGTACCGCCCGTGTAATACAGATCATCCTCGGCCAGTACGACCACGCCGGCCGCCGGCGCGACCACGGGCGTGCCCACCGGCCCGGCATAGTCGATCCCGTAATGCGGCTGGCGCGGCTTGCCGTTCAGGATACGCTGGCTGCCATAGACTCCAGTGACAGGGCCTTCCGCCGGCCGGATCCAGTCACCGAGAAACAGCGCGGCATCGCGATCCCGTTCCCGTACCGCCGCGATCTGCGCATTTTCCGCCCGGATCCGCGCCAGAACATCCGCCGGCGGCGTTACCATCTTCGAGGGCAGCCCGTCGATCCGCTGGATCGCATACTCCCGCGGCGCCACCGCCAGAACCTTCTGCGTCACCGTCCCGTCCGGCAGCCGGACCGTCAGGGTCGCCTGCCCCGGTGCGTCGCGGTTGAATCCGAAAATGAAGTCGCCATCGGGCGATACCCGCAGAGCGCGGCCGTCCAGCATCACGACCGCATGCGATTCGGTTTTGCCACGGATCAGCCCGCCCTGCGTCATCCGGCCCTGCAGTTCCAGCGCGTTGGCGGCAGGCACCAGCAGTACGAGAAACAACAGGACAAGCAGCCTCACAGCAGTTCACCCTGCTGCTTGTCCGCCGGTTTCGCCTTCGGTTTCGGGCGGGGCCGGGCGCCTGAACCGGCAATGACAGCATTTGCGCCCCCATCGGCGAATTGCAGAGCGATCACATCCCCCGTCTTCGTCTTTTTCGCGGAGGTGACCGGATCACCGTTTTCATCGCGAACGACAACAAAGCCGCGCTCCAGCACGCGCTCGAAGGAATAGCTTTCCAGCAGCCCGCCGAGCTGCTTCAACCGCCCTGCGGCATCGTCGAGCGGGCGGCGCATCCCCTGCGCCAGCCGGTGCGAAAGGTCCTCCAGG
>CAXBEC010000120.1:0-7546 GCA_963974145.1 uncultured Alphaproteobacteria bacterium
CCGGACAATCTGACGCCGAAAGCGCCTGACGTATCAGGGTTTCAGCGGTCGCTTCGGGGTCATCGCCGCAGGGTGCGGCCGCCACCCCGAAATCGCCGTCCGGGTCATCGATGACCAGCAGGCCGATACCACCATCATTGAAAACACCCTTGTCGGTCATGACGCCGGCACAGGACGTTCCCCCCAGCAAGGATGCCTGTGGAAATCTGTCCCGGATAAACACCCGCAGGCGGCTGTCATCATGGTCGCAGTCGTAAAATGCGAAGATCATGCTGGCGGCAGCAGGAATTTCCCGCAGCGCGATATCAAGTGCCGCCAGCGCGTCGTCCGTGTTACCCGACGTCGCCAGCGAATGTATTGCAACCATGCCGACTCCTGAAAACGAAGGCAATTGAATAGGCTGCAACCCTTAATTTTGCTTTAAATACGAACAGGTTCATACGCTACGACGCAACGGGTCCCGAAAACCTTCGCACGTGAAGGCGATGTACTGCCATTCGACGGATTGACGGTTGACGATTGACCCAGATCAGGGCGCACAGGCGTATATTTCATCAAACTGAAACATAACGTGCACGGTCGTACCGGCAACCAGAAGGGAGGACGCGCATGCTGACCTACGAAGACTGCATATCCCTGTGCGAGTTGACGGAAGCGGAAATCCGGGCCATCAGCGAACATGAGCACATCCCGGCTATCGTCGCGGCGGAACTTGGCGATTATCTGGTCCATACGGCGGATGGTGAGAGGCGAATAAAGCGCTTTATCCTTGACGATATCCGCGATGCTGCCCAACGGAACGATCTGCACCGGGTGGTGGAATTGAAAAGCGTATTGCGGCATTTCGTCGAAACGCACCCGTCCCACTCCGGGACCAGGGTCGACTGACAAATTTTATGCCGAATTCTGTTTTGTTGCCGACATCGCGATAAAGGCAGCGCCGAACGTCGTCGCCCGGCTGAAGCATCTATCGAACCGGGCTAGATAGCGTGCGGCAGTCCCGTTCCGGGGGAAATAGATCGCGCCGCGGATATCGTCGACTGCCAGCCCTGCCCCCGCCGCATAGCCGCGAAGCTGTGCCGCGGTCCAGGAATGCCCCATTTGCCACAGGCGCGACCCGAACAGGCCGCGCAAATGGCGGTGCAATGCCCAGAAGCTCCAGCGGCCCAGTTCGCCGATAACCAGGCGGCCACCGGGGCGCAACACGCGAGACATTTCCGCAAACGCATCAGTCGGGTCATCGACAAAACACAGGATCGTCTTGGCAACGACAACATCGAACTGCGCATCGCCGAAAGGCAGGTGTTGCGCGCGCCCTGTCTGAAACGAAACGCCTTCCGCCCTGGCATCTGCCGCGCGCTGCGAGGCGGCTGTGATCATCGGCTGGGAAGTATCAATGCCGCTGACACGCGCGCCGCGTTCCCAAAGGGACATCGCAAAAGTACCGTCGCCGCAGCCGATATCGAGGATCTCGCAGCCGTCCGGGTCGCCGATAAAATCAAACAGCAGGCGGTCTTCGAGGTCTTCGGTAATGGCCCCCAGTTCGGAAGCGCGCCATTTCGCGTAAATTTCCGGTCCCAGCTCAGCCGCGATCGCCACTTCGCAGGCCGATGCGTCCTGGTTACCCATCTGCCGGACCGCCACCCGTTCCCGACGTCATTTTCCCGGATCCGGCAAACCGTGCACATGGACATCATGGGCCGAATGACCACTCAGGATTTGAACCGCCTTCTTCTCGCGCGCCTTGTCCCAGGCCCTTACCCAGAGCAATAACCCGCCCCGGTCGAGCTGTTCCTGCAGATACCGAGCATGGTGTTCTTCCAGCCAGGAGGCCAGCGCCGCGCCAACGAGGCCACCGGCACCGCCAGCCACCAGCGCACCACCCATTGCCGCCAGAACGGCGCCACCGCTTGCGACAACCGCACCTGCGGCCGCCACGGCGCCGACATAGAACAGACCGCTGACCAGCGCCCCTTCTGCCTCACCGATCGACTGTTCCGACACGAAGGCCGCCCGGGGCACCGTTGCATCGTCTTCGACCTGGTCGACCTTCCTGTACATATGGCCGAGCTCTTCGACCACCGTATCCTCGCCCGCAACCAAGCTGAGTTCCGCCCGATCAAACCCCGAGCGCAAAAGTTCATCAATCGCGGCTTCCAGCGTTTCGACATCATCAAAGACGCCGACAGCCTCGCGCACCATTTTTTCGTGGTTTTCCGGAGACATGATTCCCTCGTGGCTGTACCTGATTTTTTGAGGTTACGGGAGCCGCAAGGGCTCCGCCTTGACGCAGATCATGCGCCCGCGGGAATACCCCTATAAAATTGTGCCGCGCTGTCAGCCATGTTTTGTCGGTGAAGGCCTGTCCGCGCCGCCGGCACCTGTCAGCGTCTCCAGGGCGCGCTGCACACGCTGCAGCATGGAGGGTTCTCCGCCGGTCATGCCTTCCTCTTCGGCAACGGACTTTTCGATGGCATCGTATTCCCAGCCACGCAGCACTTCCACTTTCTGGTCTTCGGTCAGCTGCGTATCCGACAATATCTCTTCCGGCGTGCCGAAAGTGGACTTCGGATCAAGCTTTGCCAGGTCGTAATCGGATTTTGAAATATTCATGGGTAACTCCCGAATTTTGTTTCGCCTTCCAGAACCAACGCGGGGCGGACCGGTTTGTTCCTTTTGACGGGCCTGAACACGCATGATGAAATAGCCGGCCATGCAATTCGCCCGCTCCCTTTCCACCGAAACGAAGATCCTGGTTGCGGGAAGTGCCGCCGCGCTGGCGGTATCCGGGGTCGGGCCATATGACCGGCTGACCTGGTTGCTCGAAACCGCACCGGTGATGATCGGACTGGGATTCGTCATCTGGACAGGCCGGCAATTCCCGCTGACGCCGCTGCTGTGCTGGCTTCTGCTGGTGCACGCGCTGATCCTCGCACTCGGCGGGCATTACACCTATGCGCGGGTACCGCCGGGTTTCTGGGTACAGGACCTGCTTGACCTGTCCCGCAATCCCTATGACCGGCTGGGACATATTGCCCAGGGCTTCATTCCCGCGATCCTGGTACGGGAAATCCTTGTTCGGAAATCGCCACTGTCCGGCAGCGCCTGGCTCCCGGTGCTGACGGTATGCGCCTGCCTTGCCTTCAGTGCGTTTTACGAAATGGTGGAATGGTGGGGGGCGCTGCTCTTCGGCGGCGGCGCTGACGATTTCCTCGGCATGCAGGGCGATCCCTGGGATACGCAATGGGACATGTTCCTGGCACTTGCCGGCGCCATCGCCGCCGTCACCGCGTTACGTCGCCTGCATGACCGGCAGATCGCCGCCCTGCCACAGGCTCGCGGCGCCGCAAACGATTAGCCCGCGCCGAAGATCTGCCGATAGGCCGCCTGTGTAACATCGCCGCCCTGGTTGATCGGCATGTCCTTGGCCTTTTCGCGCAAGCGCAGTCGGTAGGCATATTCATGCGGCATCTGGCCATAGGGGTCGGGCGCGCCCAGTTCCTTTGCGCAATGTGCGGCCCAGTCGGCGTTCCAGATGAACTCCCGGGCCACGCCGACAAGGTCGGCCTGGCCCTGCTGCAGGATCGCTTCGGCTTCCTGTGCGGTGGTAACGCCGCCCACGGCGATCGTCATGATATCCGCCTCGCGCCGGATACGTTCGGCGAAGCCCGCCTGAAACTGGACGATCCGCGGGACCATCGGCATATCGGTATCGCCGCTGATACCGCCCGATGAACAATCGACCAGATCGATGTCCCGTTCCTTCAATGCCTTCGCCAGCTGGACTGTGTCCTCCAACCCCCAGATGCCGCCCTTGCCATCAACACAGGAAACACGGAAGAAAACCGGCTTGTCGGCCGGCCAGGCCTCGCGGGTAACTTCCGCAACTTCCAGCGCGAACCGCATGCGGCCTTCCAGGTCTCCGCCATAGGCATCGGTCCGATGGTTGCTGATGGGGGAGAGGAACTGGTGGATCAGATAGCCATGCGCGCCGTGGACCTCGACAATATCGTAACCCGCATCCACGGCGCGGCGAGTCGCCTCGCGCCACGCATCCAGCACGGTACGGATATCGTCGCGGTCCATTTCCTTTGGCGTGAAGCGGCGCGGCAACTGGTCCAGTGCGCTGGGCGCCAGCCCCTGCCAGGGAGCGAAACCGTCCTTTGCGTCGTCATCGGTCAGCGGCCGCCAGTCCTCGGTTGCGCCGTGACACGATGCCTTGCGTCCCGCATGGCCGAGCTGGATCGCCGGCACCGCACCCTGCTGCCGGATAAAATCATTGATACGGCTGTATTGCGGAATATGCCGGTCGTCCCAGATACCGGCACAGTCATAGGTCTTGCGCCCGCGCGCCTCGACGGCCGTTTCCTCGCCGAAAATGATTCCTGCGCCACCGAACGCCAGCCGTCCCAGATGCGCCATCTGCCAATCGCCCGGTCCGCCATCGACAGAATTATACTGGCACATCGGCGACACCACGATCCGGTTCTTGGCAGTCACTCCGCGCAGATTGATGGGTGTGAACAGGAGTGGTGGAACGGAATTGCTGTCTGCTGTCATTATGATGTCCTCCGGTCCGGCGCGTCTGGCCGGACAATTCTGGTTGTTATTGCCTGTCGATCAACGTGGATCGTCGCCCCGCCGGCGCGGCATTCGCGCCATCAGAAGGCCGACCAGGATACCGGCCCCGAACAGGAGAAACAGAAGAAGAGCGCGTGGCATGGCCATCGTCCATACAAGGAAACTCACCTCGACCGTAGCGATATTCTGCAGCGTGAACAGTATCACCAAACCGGCCACGACGATGCTGAGCCAGAGCCGGAAATTTTTCACTGCCCACTCCCCGCCACACGTCTAGCGCCCTGTCGCTTCCGGGCGCACCTGAAAATCATTCCGGCCGGATCGGTCGACTCCGCGCAACAGGAAAAGCGAATGGTGGGCCAGGTTATTGCCGCCGCGCGCCTTGTGCATTTCGTTCGCCACATCCCGGTCATACACGGAATCGGTCGGCATCAGACGCAGCGTGATGCCGCGACGCGGCTTGTCGGAGGAATTGCGTTCCGAACCGTGCGCCAGGAAAACATCGTGCAATGCCATTTGACCCGGCTCCAGAATCAGGTCCTCGGCGATACTTTCGTCGAACTCCGTGGCTTTCAGTTCCTGCTGCAACACATATTCCGGGTTATCCTTTTGCTCATGCGCCATCAGCCGCTTGTCCCGGTGCGATCCGGGGATGTAGCGCAGGCAACCGTTTTCCACGGTAGCGGCATCGACCGCAATCCAGACCGTGCAGGTGGCCAGCGGCCGGATCGGCCAGTATTCGCCATCCTGATGATAGGGCGTTTTCTTGCCGTTTAACGCCGGTTTGGCGAAGAAGCTCATGTTCCACAGCGCGATATCGGGACCGATCAGCTGTTCGGCCATATCCAGGATTTTGGGATCCCGGGCATAATTCAGGAAGGAAAGATCGTAGGACAGCAACGCGGAACAATTGTCGCGGAACGACGGATACCGTGCCAGCAGGCGATCATGATCCTTCTTGATGGATTCCAGTGTTTCATCGGAAAGCCGGTAATCGGGCACGACGTACCCCTTGTCCCGGTATTGTGCGATCTGCGCGTCCGATAACATAGCTTTCCCCTCCACATGCTTCAGCGCGCATTGTAGCGGCTGGCCGCGAAAAGAAAACCGGACCGCGACAGCCGGAAGGTTGCTGACGTAAAAAAAGGGCGCCGGCTTAAAAGCTGCTCGGCGCCCTTTTCTTCACATACAGGCCTGTCTTCATCAGTTCCGCATATATTGCATTGCAGCAATTCCAAATATGCATGGCTCGGCGGTTCAGATGATGTCGTTGGCCTTCCGCCCGGCAGCGATACCTTCGCCAACTGCACCGAAGAAATTCATCAGGCCACGCCAGATTGACGTAGTAACCCTATGAAACTCTTCGCTTCTAATCTGATGCGCATTGCGAATTGCCTGGTCGATAACCTTCGGGTCAATGGGGCCATATTGTGTCATAATCATTTCCTCTTCACTTCGATGTTCTTGGAACGCTCAATGTCGTTCTCTGTTGCATTGCAACGTAATATGTTCTCATCGATTAACAATCCTTGAAAATTCAAATGTCTTATGAAATTTTGGCACCAATGGTGATATAATGGATCAAAGTAGTGAAATGGCGGCCTTCGTGGCTGTTGTCCGGGAAGCCGGATTTTCAGCCGCGGCGCATACGCTGCATCTGACGCCCTCAGCGGTCAGCAAACAGATATCCCGGCTGGAGGACCGTCTTGGCGTCAGACTGCTCAACCGCACGACGCGCCGGTTCAGCATGACCGAAGAGGGCGAGGCCTATTACCAGCGGGCCGTCTCCATCCTTGCGGAAATCGAGGAAACCGAGGCCATGATTTCGAATCGCGGCGGCGCGCCGCGTGGTATCCTGCGCGTCAGTTGTTCGACGACGTTTGGCCGCTTGCAAGTTGTGCCGCTGATGCCGGAATTCCTCAGCCAGTTTCCGGATATCAAGCTGCAACTCTCCCTGACCGACACAATGGTGGATCTGGTTCAGGAAGGAATTGACGTCGCCATTCGCATTTCGGAACTGAGCGATTCATCGCTGGTGGCACGGCGGCTCGGCCTCGACCGACGGATCGTCGTCGCCTCCCCCGCCTATGCCGAAAAACACGGGCTGCCCAAAAAGCCCGAAGACCTTCACGATCACAACTGCCTGATCCTGAGCACGGCGCAGGCGCTGACAGACTGGGAATTTTCGCATAATGGCGAAACCCGCAAGATCCACGTGGACGGACCGTTCGAAGCAAACAGCGGCGTGGCGGTACATGCGGCGACACTGGCCGGTATCGGCATCGCACAACTGGCGTCATACGTGGCCGTGCCCGACCTGAAGGCGGGACGGCTGATATCCTGCCTCGACGAATTCGTAACGTCGCAACGGCCGATTTACGCCGTCTACCCGCACCGGCGGCATCTGTCACCGAAAGTCCGCGAATTCGTCAACTTCCTGATCGAACGCTTCACGCCGATCGCACCCTGGGGCACATGGCCACCGGGAAAGGAAACCGACCACGACGCGTGATTACGAGCGGCCGCCCAGGTAGTCATCCAGCGCGAAATTCAATTCCAGCTAGATTTCATGCGGGCATTTGACGAAGATCTGGTGCAGCCCGACCGCCGGCAGGTTCTGCTCCATATAGTCGGCGCCATAATCATCCAGCCGCGCCTTGGTGCCCGCATAATCCGTGGCGCGGAACCCCATATGGTCGATCCGGTTGCTGCCTTCGGTTTCCGGCAGGATCCGGTTGACGATATGTATCGCGGCCTTATCGCCGCAATAAACCCAGCGGACCGGAAAATCGAGATCCGGTGCCGGCCCCGGCGCAAAATCGAGCGCATCAATGAAGAACTGCGCGGTCCCGTCGACATCCGGCGTCAGAATCGTGAAATGATCCAGGGCACTTATGGCCATGTTTTTCCTCCCCGTCCAATTGCGGCCCCCTCGGCCGACGGGCAGAATAGCATGTTCCGGGCT
>CAXBEC010000121.1:0-7515 GCA_963974145.1 uncultured Alphaproteobacteria bacterium
GCATGGCGGCTTCGGGGCCGGGCGTCACCAACCTCGTGACAGGCATCGCCCATGCATGGGCCGATTGCACGCCGGTTATCGCGCTGGGAGGTTCGTCGCCCTATGGCATGTCAGGGCAGGGCGGATTCCAGGAAATCGACCAGGTCACGATGATGTCGCCCTGCACGAAATGGTCCGAACGGGTCTATGATCCGGCGCGTATTCCGGAATACATCAACAAGGCGTTCCAGACGGCAATGTCCGGCAAGCCCGGGCCGGTCTATCTCGATTTCCCGGGCGACGTGCTGTACCGGAATGTTGAGGAAGACACGATTGTCTGGCCGGAACCCTGGGATCCGGCAAAGCGGTCGCGGCCACAGGCCAGTAATGCGGATGTGGAAAGCGTCATCTCGATGCTGGAAGCGGCCGAACGGCCGGTGATCGTTTCTGGTAGCGGTATCCAGTGGTCCGGCGCCGAGGGCGCAATGCAGGACTTTGTCGAAGCGGCAGGTATTCCGTTTTACACGACGCCGCAGAGCCGCGGAGTCATCCCGGAAGATCACAAGTATTGCTATCTGACGGCGCGGTCCGCCGCGTTCCGGGAGGCCGACCTGATCTTCGTGCTGGGCACCCGTATGAATTACGTGATCGGCAATGCGGCGCCGCCGCGTTTCAATGCGGATGCGAAAATCGTCAGGGTTGAAATCGACCCGATTGAACTGGAAAGCAGTCCACGCAAGCTGGATCTGGGCATTGTCGGCGACGCCCGGGCGGTTCTGGAGCAGTTGACGGCTGCGGCCAAGGGCAGGCTTTCGCCCTCGCGGTACCAGAGCTGGCAGGAACGGCTTGGCGGCAGCAATGCCAGCAAGGTTGAGGAGCAGGAGAAGATCCTGTCCAACAGTTCGGAGCCGATTCATCCGCTGCGCCTGTGCAAGGAAATCCGCGATTTCCTCGATCGCGACGCAATCCTGGTGGTCGACGGGCAGGAAATTCTCAATTTCGGCCGCCAGTCGATCCCGACCTTTGCGCCGCGTCACCGGATAAATTCGGGCTGCTTCGGTACCATGGGGGTTGGCCTGCCGATGGGGCTGGGCGCCAAGGTGGCGTCACCGGACAAGCAGGTTCTGGTGCTGCATGGCGATGGTTCCTTTGGCATGAATGGCATGGAGATGGATACGGCCGCGCGCCACAACATTGCCGTGACCTGCGTCATCAGCATGAATGGCGGCTGGACCGCGGACCCGGAAAAGAAAAAACCGGGTCGGGACCTCGGGTACAAGCGCTATGACCAGATGGCCGAAGCGCTCGGCGCCCATGGCGAGTATGTCGAGAAGCCGGGAGATATCCGTGCGGCGCTGGAACGGGCGAAGGAAGCCAACAAGGCGGGCAAACCGGCACTCGTCAACGTCCTGACCGACTCCAATGCCGGCGCGACGACCACGGCGTTTACCCGCTACGCGACCTGATTTTCAGGCGCCGAGACGCGCCAGGATATCAAAGGCACTACCGATGCCGGGTTTGGGAATGATCTCAAATCCGGTGTCGGCCAGCGCGAGAACGGCCTGACGGTCCCGTTTTCCATGACCAGTAAGGACATGGACGCCGCCCGCAAGGCCTGCGGCCCTGCCCGCTGCCATATCACTTTTCGAGTCGCCGACAATCCAGGAGCGGTTCAGGTCGAGACCAAGGGCTTGGCCTGCCGCCCGCAGCATGCCCGGGCGGGGCTTTCGCCAATCATGTTCCGCGACGTTAAAGGGCGGGTTGGCCGCCTCGTGGTAGGCGCAGGCCAGGACCATATCGAAGCGCGCGCCGGTTTCGGCCAATCGACGGCAGATTTCGTCCTGTACGATGCCAAATTGCGCCCAATCGTAATACCCGCGTCCGATACCGGACTGGTTGGTGACCAGCACCACAGGGATGCCGGACCGGTTGCAATGCTGAATGACCGCGGCTGCATCGGGAATTAAGGAGATGTCCTCGATGCGGTGCAAATAATTTACTTCCTCCACGACGACCCCATCGCGATCGAGGAAAAGCGCCGGTCCGGGCTTGGCCGACCGCACGGACGGTTCCCGTAATATCTGTCGCCACAACCCGGGGTCGGCCGATACCGGCGCCAGTTCGGAGAAAGTCATCCCGCTAAAGTGGTTTGCAGTTGTGTGATATCGGGGTTTTTCCGCAACGGCTCGGTCCTGGTCGACAAAAATTTGTCTGGCCAGACATCGCGCAACAGGCCTGCCAGCGTCATATCGGAATTGTCCTCGGAAACAGCCGGCAAAGCTCCCAGCGATACCAGGTTTTCGAGCGGCCATTGCAGGGCGCTGACGCGCTGGACCAGGTCATAGGGCCCGCCATACGCTCCGGCGTGATAGGCGCTTTCGTCAAGTCCACCGGCCAATATGGCGGCTTGACGATGCAACAGCACCGTTTGGATCGATTGATGGTCCGGGGGGCCGGAATATTGATTGACGAATACTGCCCTATCGTCATGCGCAGTATCAATCTGGCCAAGCCATTCGCTGAGCGCGGTTTCCGGCAGGTCGCGGTCTTCATTGAAAAAGATGACGTGCCGGCCACATGCCCGGACGAGCGCAGCATTAAAACAGACATTGCGGTTATAGAGATATTCGCTTTGACCGAAGACGAGGACGGTATCGGCATCGGCCATCATCTGTGGCGTGCTGCGGTCAAATGCGTCGCAACAGATGACTTCAAAAGCCGGGCGGTCCAGCGTTTGCCGGGTTAGGCTGGTCATCAGTTTCCGGTAGCGCGACCCGTTGGTATCCGCGAGCAGGATGGACAGTTGGGGCTTGCCCGGCTCATCGGGCGATTTGCGGGTCTCGTATCCGATGTTACGGGACAGCGACAGGCGCTGCGCGCGAAAATAGCGGCCATACCGGATTGCGAGATGGGCTTCATCGATCAGCGTGCGGCGTTCCATGCGATCGACCAGTCTGTGCAACGCGGCTTCGTCCGGAATTTCGAGGCCGTGTTCGGCTTTGAGCGACTGCAAAAGCGACCATGCCTCCGGCGCGAACAGGATTTCCTGAACGATCCGGGTCAGAAGTGGAATTGCAGATTTTGCCGATTCCGGGTCGCCGCGCCGGTCGAGTTCCTTTGCCTGCCAGAGCCGGTATGCCGAGAAATCCGGATCCAGTGCCGCAGCGTTTTCGAAATGCCCCTGTTCGCCTGACATGCGGCCGTAATAGTAATGCAGGCTGGCGCGAATCAGGGTCTTGAGGTCGTCCTGCCGGTTCGTCTTGTCGCGCAGGGCCTCGGTCGTGATTTGCAGATAGGATCGATAGTTGAAGAAATTCGGGCAATAATCCCAGGTCATGATGTCGTCAAGCGGGGTCAGCGACAGCATGCCAGGGGCCGCATCAAGGGTCCCTTTGGTAAGATTCAGCGCCTGTTCAATATCTTGCTCGTCGCCAAAGTGAAATGCCGCGCGGATGAAATTGAACCGCAAGGCAAGGGATAACGGAAATAATTCGAAGGCCTTCCGATAAATTTCCAACGCCATCGTCACGAGCGGCGTGGCATCATTTTCATTCGGCATCAGGGAGCGGGACTCATATTCAAGCAACAATTCGCGCGCCGGAAGCGTTAGCGATGCGAGTGTATGCTCGCCGACCGGCCTGGACTGCCAGTCCTGAAGCCGGCTGTCCCGCATCGAGCGGTAGGTGGTTGCGGCGTCAGCCTGCAGGAAGCCTTTGTATGAGACCGATCTCGATTGTAACGCCTTCTCCGGCAACGGATGACGTGGATCGCGGGGGCGAGCGGCAAGGTAGGTAATCATGCGCAGATACTGGCTGGAGGCACGCACGGGGTCGAATTCGCGGCGGACGATTTCCATGCCCCGGCGCACACCTTCCGCATAGCGCTCATGGTCAGACATCACCGTTTCAATCGCTTTCTGCAATCCGTTATTGGCCAGCGAAAAAGGTACGACGCCATCATTCTCGCCGGTAAACAGTCGCAGGCAGGATTCTTCGGGCACCAGCAGGACAGTTCCCATTGCGAGCGCTTCAAATCCACGGGTCGGCGTGGCGCCCAGATGCCGGGTAAGGGCGACGGTAAGCTTGCTCCGCGCCAGAACCTGATAATAGACATTGGCCTGAAAGAAACCGTTGTAAAAAAACGGCTGGAGGTCTTTTGACGCCAGAATCTGGCGCATCATGTCGGCTTTGTCGGGGTAATAGATATTGTATAACGAGCCGGTGATAACGGGGCCGAGATCCGATTCACATTCGATGGGATCGGGCAGAACGGGCGGCAGGGAATACGGTTTCGAGAAAGTCGAAACCGGGACGTTGACCAGCCCGCGGAGATCCGCGTATTCGGTCAAATCAGTAACGACAATTTCATCGAAGACCTGCAGCCACGGATAAATCGTCTGGATATGCATGTCGTAATCCGCCGACTGGCCGATTATCGGACAGGGCAGTTCCTGAATATTTGGCGGAATGACATGCCATTCGATCATTTCCGCCAGATACACGTCTGGTGGATTGGTAGCGTCATAATAGTCGTGGATATTGGCGTCGGGCCGGTTGGGCAGGTCGCCCGGCGCGAAGCTGATATTACGGATATCGAATTTCGTATTCTGCTCCGCGACGGGAAGGACGTTATGCGGTCCGCCGGTCGACCGGGTCCAGGGCAACTGCGATAGGATTGATATCTGCGGCTTGCGGATCAGCCGCAGCAGGTTGTCGGCGTGCGGATTGTCCAGCGGTTCAAGCAGTTGAATTGCGCCGGCTTCATCTCCATCGACCCAGCGGATGACGCCTTCATAGAAGCGCGCCTCCTTCGAGTTGAAATCGGCCAACCTTGCCAGGGCGGGGATCGTATTGCCACACATGCCCAGTGACGCATGAGTCCGCCAGTCGCCGTCCGCGCCGTGAATCGCGACGTAGTGGTAATCGCCCTGTTCGAATTTTTCAGATATCGAGAGTTGCCGGGTCATTGGCGCCTGGCGTCTGCGATGCGCCGCACTGGCAAGTCGGCAGACGGTATGGATTGCTGGTCGATATACCGTTTCGGGCGAATCACCCTCTGACCGGTACCAAAATACACTCCGGGAAAGTCGGTTCCTGCTGGTTCGGCGCGTTTTTGGGAAAGAACGATCAAGGGAATCCCGCCATCGGGCCGTGGCTGATTTGGCAGACGGTCAACAGGGTTTTCGTCAACGGGCATCCCACCGAGTCTGTAAACACCCATTAAACGAACAGGTTAATAAATCCGGAGCGGCATTTATAGCGAATAGGGTCATACCGGTATCTCTGCTGATATTTGCAGCATCCTGATCAAGCAGGCCTCTTGGCGATACGGTTTCTTTCATTCAACTTTACTAAGCGGAGGCCTTCTTTACCTTATATACAGTATATTCGTGGCACGATTCAGGGTCCAAGGCCAAGAGTGAAGAATGGCAATATTTTCCAATACGGGATCAAATATCGCGCATCGGCTGTACCGGGGCGTGCGGCTGATCCGTCGGGTCGAAGAGGAAGTGGCGCGGATTTATCCCAGCGACAGAATCAAGAGCCCGGTTCATCTGTCCATCGGACAGGAATCTGTCGCCGTGGGCGTTTGCGACGCCTTGCTGCCTGAGGATGTCGTTTCGGCGACGTATCGCAGTCACGCGGCCTATATCGCCAGGGGCGGTAACCTTCGGGCGATGTTTGCCGAACTCTATGGCAAAGCGACAGGGAATGCCGGTGGCAAGGCTGGGTCCATGCACCTGATCGACATGGACCATAATCTGCTGGGTGCGTCTGCCGTGGTCGGCACGACAATTCCGATTGCGCTGGGTTACGCGCTGGCCAGCCAGCGGCGCGACGAGGGTCGCATTGTCGTCGCCTTCTTTGGCGATGGTGCGACAGAAGAAGGTGTCTTTCACGAAAGTCTGAATTTCGCGGCACTGAAACGCCTGCCGGTTCTGTTCGTGTGCGAGAACAACCAGCTTGCCATCCATCAGCCGATCGAAAAGCGCTGGGCGACGGACCGATTGTGCGAACGCGTCGAAACCTACGGTATTCCCGCAGCGCGTATTGCGGACGGGAACACTGACGCTATTCGTGCCGCGACGCAGGAAGCCATTTCACGGATACGGACCGGGGAAGGGCCGGCATTCATGGAATGCCTTACGTATCGCTGGCGGGAGCATGTCGGACCGGGGGAAGATTACGACGCGGGTTACCGGGATCGGGTCGCGCTGGATGCCTGGCAGGCGCGCGACGAGATGGTGCGTCTCGGTGCGCAACTGAATGATGCCGCCCGGGTGCGGGTTGATGCCGAAATTGAAGAACAGATCGCCGATGCGGTGGATTTCGCCGAACGCAGCCCTTTCCCGGCGACCGAGGAACTCTATACCAATGTCTATGCAGACTGAGCCGGGACGCGTTCTCACCTATGTCGATGCGTTGCGCGAAGCGCAGGCGCAGGAAATGCAGCGTGACGATGATGTTTTCGTCTTCGGGCTTGATGTCGACGATCACCGTGCGATTCAGGGGTCGACCCTTGGTTTGCTCGAAGAGTTCGGTGCGGACCGGGTCTTCACGACGCCTTTATCCGAGGACGCGATGACAGGCGTTGCCATTGGTGCGGCGATGGCGGGGATGCGGCCAATCCATGTTCACATCCGGATGGATTTCCTGATGCTGTGCATGAACCAGCTGGTGAACATGGCGGCCAAGAGCCACTATATGTACGCTGGTCAGATTGCCGTACCGATGGTCGTGCGCTGCATGATCGGCAAGTCATGGGGGCAGGGGGCGCAGCACAGCCAGGGCCTGCATTCGATGCTGATGCATGTGCCGGGGCTGAAAGTCGTGGCGCCGTCAAATGCCTATGACGTGAAGGGCTGCCTGGCGACCGCGGTGCGAGACAACAATCCAGTGATATTTGTCGAACATCGCTTGTTGTATGCGACCGAAGCATATGTGCCCGAAGCAAGTTACACGGTCCCCTTCGGGCAGGCCCGTACCGTCCGCGCGGGCGATGCGGTGACCATTGTTGGCGTTTCCAATATGCTGGTCGAATGCCTGCGGGCGGCGGAGCTTCTGGCGGAAGAGGGGATCGAGGCGGAGGTTATCGATCCGATTTCGCTGGTGCCGCTGGATATTGAAACAATCACGGCGTCTGCCGAAAGGACCGGTCGCCTGCTTGTGGTCGACAATGCCTGGACGAATTGCGGCGCGAGCGCGGAAATCATCGCCGGCGTCGTGGAACGGGCGGACCGGCCGATCATGGCCCGGCGGATGGGCTACGCACCGGTAACCTGCCCGACGACGCCCGTCCTGGAAGACGAGTTTTATCCAAATCCGGTGACCATTGCGATGAAGGCAAATGAGATGGTGCGTCCCGACAGGGCCGAATGGCAGCCCGACCCGGAGCACGCCAGGCTGGCCTATCAGACGCAATTTCGGGGGCCTTTCTAAACCGTGTTTTACGAACTGGCGGTATCGAACTGGGGCGAGGAAGAGCGGGCCGCGATTGCCGCCTGCGTCGACGCCGACCGTTGGCAGCGATGTTCGG
>CAXBEC010000122.1:0-7486 GCA_963974145.1 uncultured Alphaproteobacteria bacterium
GCATTGCCCAAAATACCGTCGAGGTTCCCGATTTCGTGTACCTGCGCCTGACCGAAATCGCTGAAGGCGGTCAGAACTAGGGCCATGCGAGAAGATTTACTCGAAACAGAACATATCAACATGTACCCCCGCGCGACTACCATTACGCGAGGGAAGACGCTAGCATGTCGTCATAATTTCACGTTGGACATCTGTTGGTTTGCCCGGCGGGGAAACAATGAAAATCTAACGAGTAACGGGAGGAAGCTACATGTTCAGATTATCGACGAAACTGATCGCCACTGCAGCGTTCGTAGGGGCACTCGGCGCCTACACGAGCGTAAATGCCGCAGACTATCCGGAAATGTCCTTCAAGCATGCCACGGGATTCCCCAAGGCGCTGTATATGAACAAGCCGACCGAATGGTTCGCCGAAAAGATCAAGGAACGGACCGGCGGCAAGATCGAAATCAAGCTCTATTATTCCGGCGCACTCGGCAAGGCGAACGAAATCCTGCCCCTGGTATCCAAGGGCGCAGTCGATATGGGCGCGCTGGTGCAGGGCTATTTCACCTCCAACCTGCCCTTCGCCGCGATGACCAACAGCCTGCCGATGACCTTCTTCGATCCGGAGACCGCCATGCATGCGGCGATCGCACTGGAAAAGACCAACCAGTCCCAGATCGACGAATTCAAGAAGAACAACATCAAGCCGCTGGTCTACCGCTATCTGCCGAATTACAAGCTGATCTGCACCAAGCCGGTCCGCACGATGGAGGACCTGAAGAAACTCAAGGTCCGCACATTCGGCAATTACATGCCGAAAATGTTTGCCGCCATCGACGTGACGCCGGTCAACGTTCTGCCGACGGATAACTATGAAGCCCTGAAACGCGGCACGATGGACTGTTCCTATCTGACCAACGCCAATTTCGTGGCCTACAAGCTGCACGAAGTGGCGAAATACATCATCGACGTGAAGTTCGGCGGTATCCACGCCTATTTCCTGGCGATGAACCTGGACAGGTTCAACGCGATGCCGGCGCATGTCCAGAAGCTGTTCGTCGATACCGGCCTGGAAGCGACGGATTACAGTTCAGAAGTGACCAAGCGTGAGGAAGCCGAAGCGCTGAAGACGATGGTGGCGCAGGGTGCGGAAGTCATCAAGTTCGAGGAACAGGACAAGCTGAACGCCGCCGTTCCGGACATGGTCAAGCTCTGGATCGAGGAAATGGCGAAACAGGGTCTGGAAAAGGAAGCGACCCAGTACGCCTCCGAGGTCATGGCCTATTACAACAAAAACAAAAAAGAGTAGACCGCCTCAATCCCTGTAAAACTCCAACACCCTGCGGCAGCCCGGATACCCCGTGTATCCGGGCTGCGAGCGGGCAGCATTGAGCAGGCATGAAACAGATATTCCTCTTTCTCGATTATTCGATACAGCGGTTATGCGTTTTCGCGCTCGCCATCTCGGCGGTCTTCATCGGGCTGCTAGCCCTGATCGGCGCCGCCGATATTTTCGGCACCTCCATCCTGCACATGCCGGTCCCGAGTTCGGTGGAGTATTCCGAAGCCGGCCTCGTCATCGTCGTGTTCATGGGGCTGGCCCAGGCGCAACGGCGCCGGGCGCATATCACCGTCGATATTTTTTCCGCGCGGTTTACCGGCCATGTGAAGCAGCTTTCCATTGGCATCGCGGTCATGGGCGCGATCCTGTTTTTCGGCTTCATCGCCTGGCGCAGCGGCTTCGCCGCCTGGGAAAGCGTGCTGATCGACGAACGCTCCATGGGGCAGGTTTCGTTCCCGGTCTGGCCCGGCAAGGTGCTGCTCTGCGCCGGCTGCGTCATCGCGGCGCTGGAGGCCCTCCGACAATTCGCGCATCTGCTGTGCGGCACCTATGACCGGGACCTGGAGGAGCAGTTGCGTGACTGAAGCCCTGTACTACGGATTCGGCGCCATCGGCTTCCTGCTGTTTCTCGCCGGGCTCGGAATTCCCATTGCCTTCGCCATCGCCCTCGTCGGCGCGATCGGCATGTACCAGGCCTCCGACCTGACCTATACGCTGATCACCTTCGAGACGCTGCCTTACGCTGTCGCCAGCGAATACGCCTTCGCTGTAATTCCGATGTTCGTCCTGATGGGCGCGTTCGCCTCCGCGTCCGGGATCATCAGCGAGCTGTATACCGCGGTGAACAAATGGCTCGCCTCGGTTAAGGGCGGGCTTTACATGGCCACCGCCGTCGCCTCGGCGGGTTTCGCCGCGATCTCCGGCTCCACCGTGGTCAATGCGGCGATGTTCACCCGCATCGCCCTGCCGGAAATGATCCAGTTTGGCTACCACAAGGGAATCAGCGCCGGCTGCATCGCCGCGGCGGGCACCTTCGCTGCCCTGATCCCGCCATCGCTTACCTTCGTCATCTTTGGCATCCTGACCGACGAATCAATCGGCGCGCTGTTCATTGCCGGCATCCTGCCCGGTCTGCTCACGGCGGCGTTCTATATCGTCACGATTCCGTTGCTGGTCCGGCTGCGACCCGACTGGGCGCCGCTGCCCGCCGCGAAGCTGCAGTTGCGGGAAAAACTGGCGGGGCTGAAAGGGATCTGGCCCATGCTGCTGCTGGTCTTCATCGTCCTCGGCGGCATTTATACCGGCCTCGCCTCGCCGACGGCCGCCGGCGCGCTGGGCGCCACCGGCGCGCTGGCGATTGCGGTCGCACGACGCCGTATCTCCACGGGCGATGTCTGGGTGTCGTTCAAGCAGACGGCCGAACTGACCGCAGTCCTGTTCATCCTGATCATTGCCGGGTTGCTGTTTTCCCGCTTCCTTGTCGTGTCCGGCTTCATTACCGACCTGACCGATATCGTGACCAGCAGCGGGCTGTCATCCGCCTGGTTCATTTTTGCGATGGTCCTGATGTATCTGGTGCTCGGCATGTTCATCGACCCGCTGTCGATGCTGGTCATGACCGTGCCGTTCATCCACCCGGTCGTCCTGAGCTACGGGCTCGACCCGATCTGGTTCGGCGTCATCCTGTGCAAGATGATCGAAATCGCCGTCATCACCCCACCGGTCGGGCTCAACCTGTTTGCGGTCGTATCCGCGTCGGAGGGGCGCGTGTCGATCACCGATCTCTATTTCGGCATCATGCCCTTCGTCCTGATTGAACTGGTCGTGCTGGGGATCCTGATCCTGTTCCCCGCCATCTCGACCTGGCTGCCCGCGACGATGATGTAGTCCCGCGACAGGGACCGCATCACCGCCGGGCGGGTCCGCCCGCTATTCGCTCGGCGCCTCGTCAAGCCGGATAACGATGCCTTCCAGGTCAGGAGACGGCGCCGGGTAACGGTCCATCACCAGCGGGTCATGCCCGGGGACGATATGCTGGTCGTCCGGCGCCAGCTTGCGCAGCTTGCGGAAGCTTTCCAGCATCAGGAACAGGTTTTCATGGGTCATGAACGGCGTGCCGTCCGTGATGCTTTCATAGTAATGCGCCGCGTCGGAGGCGAGCACGACCCAGCCGCGCTTCGTATGCACCTTCACCGATTGCAGCCCGCGCGTATGGCCGGGCATGTGATGCACGGAAATGCCCGGAAAGACTTCCTCGTCGCCGTCATGGAAGACGACCCGGTCGCCATACAGCGCGGTGACCATGTTCACGACCTCGCTGAGCACGAAGGAATGGCGCAGCGGCGGGTGGGTCATGGCGCGGCCGGTCACGAAGCCCATTTCCTCGTCCTGGATATGGAAGGTCGCTTTCGGGAATTTTTCCATATTGCCGACATGGTCGTAATGCATGTGCGAGATGATGACATGCTCCACTTCGGCCGGGTCCACGCCGACCAGCTTCAGCGATTCCGCCGGGCAGCGCAGGCAGGTCCGCTTGCGGCGTTTTCCTTCTGCTTCGCTGAACCCGATATCGAGAACCACGGTCCGGTCCGCGTTTTTGATGACCCAGACGAAATAATCCATCGCCAGCGGCGCGTCATGCGGATCGCCATGGATAAAAATCGAGCCGCGATTACCGACCCGTTCGCCGTATTTGATGGCGTAGACTTCATATTCCGGCAGTGACATTCTTATTTTTCCCCCTTGATGCTAATCCGGCCTAACCGGCGATCTGCGTGCGCTGCATACGGCGGACGCTGACGAAATTGTCATGAATGGCATAATGCACGGTGCAGCGATTGTCCCAGAACGCCACGGACCCCTCGCGCCAGCGGAAGCGGCAGGTGAATTCCGGCCGGATCTGGTGTTCATAGAGGTATTCCAGGATCGGCACGCTTTCCGCCTCGGTCATGCCCTCCAGGCCGACCGTGTAGACACTGTTCACATACAGGCATTTGCGGCCGGTTTCCGGATGGACCGCGACCACGGGATGGGCATGCACGGTCGGCTGCCAGTTCGAATCGTCGCGCACCTTGCTCGAGCGCTTCTTGTTCACGTCGGATTGCGGACCGGCGACCCGGATGTCGCTATGCACCGCCTTCAGCCCTTCCAGTGTCTTCTTCATGCCGTCGGACAGGGTTTCATAGGCCATGTACTGGTTGGAAAACATCGTGTCGCCGCCGTAATCCGGCGTTTCCAGCGCATAGAGAATCGCCCCCATGGGCCGCGTTTCCATCATCGTCGTATCCGCGTGCCACCATTCCCCGGCGGCGCCCGTATCCCCCGGCTTACGCAGCAGATAGACGGTTTCCTTGTCTTCCTGGCCAAGCTGGTAGTTGGGGTGAATGAACAGCTCGCCGAAGCGCCGCGAGAAGGCCTTGTGCCGGTCGACCGGAAGGTCCTGGTCGCGGAAGAAGATCACCAGATGGTCGAGCAGCGCCTGGCGGATTTCGGCAATCACCGCATCGTCCAGGTCTTCGGCGATATTGACGCCGCCGATTTCAGCGCCCAGCGCGCCGGCAATCGGCGCCACGGTAATATGTTTGTATTCGGTCATTGATCGCATCCCGTCTGCGTTGTCCCGCCCGGAACACGCGCCTGACGGGGAATGACACTCAGCCTATAGTATCATTCCGCTGGCGCAAACCCGGGCCTGCCGGACTTGAATGCGCACCGAATAACGGCCGGAAAACCGCCGGCTCCCTGACGGATACGAGGTTGTCGAGGAACTGCTGCGCGCAGTTGCGCCAGGAAAACGCCAGCGCGTAATCCCGGCAGGCCGCGCGGGAGGCGGTCAGCGCCGATTCGGCCGCTTTCTGCAGATCCTCGTCAAGGCACCCCACCGCCGTGCTCCTGATGACATCGCGCGGCCCCGGCACCGGATAGGCGGCCACCGGGACACCCGAGGCCAGGGCTTCCAGCAGCACCAGCCCGAAGGTATCGGTCCGGCTGGGAAACACGAAGACATCGGCCGCCGCGTAGTAATGCGCCAGTTCCCGGCCGGTCTTCATGCCAACGAAGCGGGTATCGGGATATTTGCGCCGCAGTTCGGCCAGCAAGGGCCCATCGCCGACAACGTAACGCGTGCCGGGCAGGTCCAGCTTCAGGAACGCCTCGATATTCTTCTCCACCGCGACCCGCCCGACATAAAGCCAGATCGGCCCCGGCCCCTCGACGGTGGCCGAAGCATCGGGATGGAACAGTTCGGTATCCACGCCGCGCGACCATTCGCACAGGTTTGCAAAGCCGTGCCGCGCCAGGTCATCGCGAATGCTCCGCGTCGCCACCATGATGCGGCGGGACGGCTCGTGGAACCGGCGCAGCATGCGATAGCTCAGGGATACCGGCAGGCGCATGCGGGCATGCAGATATTCGGGAAACCGGGTGTGATAGGCGGTGGTGAAGGCCAGCCGCCGCCTCACGCAATAGCGCCGCGCGGCGATGCCGAGCGGCCCTTCGGTCGCTATATGAATCGCGTCCGGGTTCAGGTCACGTCGTGGCCGAGTTTCCGCAACACCCCGATGGTCGTGTCCAGCGTGCGCACCACACCGTTGACCTGCGGATGCCAGGCATCCGAAACGATCAGGATCTTCATGCCGCCGCCGGCACCAGCGCCTGTTCCCTATCGAGTTCCGCCCAGCGGACAATTTCGAAACTTCCATCACCGGATTCAGACAGCGCGGTGCAGCTTTCCACCCAGTCGCCGGAATTCATATAGCGGATGCCGTCGATGTCGCGAATTTCCGCCCGGTGGATATGGCCGCAGATCACACCGTCCAGGTCACGCCGTTTTGCCTCCGCCGCCAGCGCGGATTCGAAGGCGCCGACAAATTCCACCGCGTTCTTGACCTTGTCCTTCAGATAGGCGGATAGCGACCAGTATGGCAGGCCGAGATAACGGCGCGCATCGTTCAGGTAATTGTTGAGCCAGAGCAGAACCGTGTAGGCCCAGTCCCCCAGCAGCGCGACCCATTTCGCATATTTTACGACGACGTCGAAATCATCCCCATGCGTCACAAGGTAACGGCGGCCATCGGGGCCGGTATGGATGCATTCGCGCTGCACATCGACCCCGCCCAGCTGGAGGCTGGTATAGCCCCGCAGCATCTCGTCGTGGTTGCCGGGAATGTAGATGACCTCCGTTCCCGACTTCGCCATGTCGAGTACGGCGCTGACGATTTCGTTATGCGCGATCGGCCAGTACCATGACCGCTTCAATCGCCAACCATCGACAATATCGCCGACAAGATAAAGCCGGTCGCATTTTACATTATTCAGGAAGTCGAGCAGAAACGCCGCCTTGCATCCGCGCGTTCCCAGATGAACGTCCGAAATCCAGATCGAACGGTAGCGGCTGACACCTCGTAATCCATGCATCGCGAAACTCTTCTTTCCGTTTGCACGTCGATATACTGCGGGATTACAGGAGTCACAAAAGACAAACAACGGGTAATTACTAACAATTACTCAAATTAATATTCCTGAAACAGAATAAAAACATATATTTAAACTACACTGACCCGTATCGTTAAATATTACAGCATTGTTTCACCGTCTGTACTTACCAGCACCTCCCATACTAACAGATCGCAAAGCTGGGACGATTTCAGTCAACCGGGCCGACGGGTCGCATGGCAGCAGGCAACAGGGACATCCTGCAACGCAACCTGATCCGGACCGCCATTCCAGGAAAATGGCATTTCGCCTTTTGGCGTTCCGCTCCGTGGGCTAGATTGCCTGTTCTAGGGAGGGCGATGTCTTGAGCGATGAAACATTCGACTATGTGATCGTGGGTGCCGGGTCCGCCGGCTGCGTGCTCGCCAACCGGCTGAGCGCGAACGGGAAGCACAGCGTCGCCGTGATCGAGGCGGGCGGGCGCGATAACTGGATCTGGTTCCACATCCCCGTCGGATACCTGTTTGCGATCGGCAACCCCCGCTCCGACTGGATGTTCCGCACCGAGGAAGAGCCCGGGCTGAATGGCCGCAGCCTTGCCTATCCGCGCGGCAAGGTGATCGGCGGCTGCTCCGCGATCAACGCCATGATCTACCAGCGCGGCCAGACCACCGATTATGACCGCTGGCGCCAGATGGGGCTGGACGGCTGGGGCTGGGACGATGT
>CAXBEC010000123.1:0-7475 GCA_963974145.1 uncultured Alphaproteobacteria bacterium
GACGCGCATGCGGATGCGGTTGCGGTCCAGAACGGTTACGAATTCGACATTGGTCCGCGCGGGGAACAACGCGTTGTGCTCCACCTCCGGCCCCAGCCTCGCCAGATCGACCGTTTCCGCGTCATCGACAAAAAACACGCAGTGGGGATTACCCATCCCCACCGCCGCTGGCCGTTCGTAAGGCCCGGCCGCAAGGTCGAGCGCCAGCGTATCCACATCATGACTCAGCGGTATGCTGCGCCAGTCCAGTTGCGGCTCACCCATATCGACCGCAACGAGCCCGCGCGCATCCACATGCGCCGGCAGCAGCCCGGCGGCGCTCTGCAATGTTATCGCATTGCCCTGCCGTGCCTGCATCAGCCGCGCCGCGATACAGCGCGTGGCATTGCCGCAGGCGCCGGATTCGCTGCCGTCGGAATTGTAGAACCGCAGGAAGACATCGGCATCGCTGCTCTTTGGCGGCTCGAGCAGGACAAGCTGGTCGCAGCCGACGCCATGCCGCCGGTCGGCGATAAGCCTGATCCGATCTTCGGACAGCATCACGGGCGTGTCGCGCGCATCGATGATGACGCAATCATTGCCCAGGCCGTGCATTTTGGTAAACGGTATCATTGTCACATATCCGCGTTCGCCGCCTTATATGGCCTGCAACATGAGCATGTCCACCGGATTTGCCCAAAGTCGATGGCGTATCAGATGCTTGACTTGCCCCGATACGCGGCGTACAAGCGCGCATTCTTCGGGAAACGCAACGTTTCCGGCCCCAAGGGGCTCCGCCAGTCCACGAGTTTCGTGCACTGGCGCGTTTTGCGTTTGCCGTGATGGAACCGTTTTGAGGGTGTCATGTTCGAGTCGCTTTCGGGTCGTTTGAGCGATGTATTCGAGAAGCTTCGGGGCCGGGGTGCGTTAAGCGCCGCCGACATCGACGCGGCGATGCGCGATGTCCGCGTTGCGCTGCTCGAAGCCGACGTGGCGCTGCCGGTTGTCCGCAGCTTCATCGACCGGGTGAAGGAAAGCACGGTCGGGCAGGAAGTCATCCGCTCGGTCACGCCGGGCCAGATGGTCATCAAGATCGTCCATGACGAACTTGTCGAGACACTGGGCGCGGATACCACGGGTATCGATCTGAGCGCACCGGCACCGGTCGGGATCATGCTGGTCGGGCTGCAGGGCTCCGGCAAAACGACGACAACCGCCAAGATTGCCGCGCGTTTGCAGAACCGCGACCGCAAGAAGGTTCTGATGGCCTCGCTGGATACCCAGCGTCCGGCCGCCCAGGAACAGCTGAAGGTCCTGGGCGAACAGGCGGGCGTATCCACCCTGCCGATCGTCGCCGGTCAGCGCCCGGGCGAAATCGCCAAACGTGCCGGCGATGCCGCGCGGTTCGGTGGCTTCGACGTCATTTTATACGACACCGCGGGCCGGTTGCAGATCGACCAGGGCCTGATGGACGAAGTTGCGGCGGTGCAGAGCGCGGTCAGGCCGCATGAAATTCTGCTGGTGGCGGATGCCATGACCGGCCAGGACGCGGTCAATGTCGCGGAAGGGTTCAAGGCGCGACTGCCGCTGACCGGCATCGTGCTGACCCGGGTCGACGGCGATTCACGCGGTGGCGGCGCCCTGTCGATGCGGGCTGTAACCGGCTGCCCAATCAAGCTGATCGGTACCGGCGAGACGATGGAGGCGCTGGAAGATTTCCATCCCGACCGCATCGCCGGCCGGATCCTCGGCATGGGCGACGTTGTCAGCCTGGTGGAGAAAGCCGCCGAAGGCATCGAGCAGGACGAAGCCGAAGCGCTCGCCAAGAAAATGCAGAAGGGCGAGTTCGACCTGAATGACATGGCCAAGCAATTGGGCCAGATGCGCAAGATGGGCGGCGTCAAGGGCATGCTGGAAATGCTGCCCGGTGTCGCCAAGGCCAAGGCGGCGATGGCGCAGCAGAATATCGACGACAAGGCGATCCTGCGGCAGGAAGCCATCATTTCGTCGATGACCCGCAAGGAACGCATCCAGCCCAAGGTCATCCACGCATCGCGCAAAAAACGCATCGCGGCGGGGTCCGGCACCTCGATCCAGGACGTCAACAAGCTGCTGAAGCAGTTCATGACGATGCAGAAAATGATGAAGCGCGTAAACAAGATGGGCAAGAAGGGCCTGATGCGGCACGGCATCGAAGGGCTCTTGCCGCGCATGTAGCAATTACACGACACAGTTTTCATTGCCGCCCCCGGGCGGCGTTCGAACGATACCAACACCTAGCAAGGTTTAAACGTTAAGGAGACGAAAAGTATGGCGCTGAGAATCAGACTCGCCCGCGGTGGTGCCAAGAAGCGCCCCTATTACCGCATTGTCATTGCCGATTCCCGCATGCCGCGGGATGGTCGTTATATCGAGAAGGTCGGCAGCTACGATCCGATGCTGGCCAAGGATAACCCTGACCGCATCCAGCTTCTCGAAGAACGCATCCGGCACTGGCTGTCGGTCGGCGCCTTGCCGTCCGACCGGGTTGCCCGCTTCCTGGGACGGGCTGACATCATTCCGATGCCGGCGTTTTCAACGAACCAGACCAAGCAGCACCTGCCGAAGGCGAAAGCGCAGGAACGGCTGAAGGAAGCCGAGGACGCGGCCGCGAAGGCAGCGGAAGCGGCCAAGGCAGCAGAGGAAGCGGCCAAGGCCGCCGCCGAAGCACCGGCGGAAGAAGCCCCCGCAGAGGAAGCCCCTGCGGAAGAAGCCGCCGAAGAAGCCAAGGCAGAGTAAAGGCGGGTCTTGGTGGACAGTCAGATGGCAAACAAGGCGGAAACGAAAGTCTGTGTCGGCGTCATAACCGGCGCGCAGGGCATTCGTGGTCAGGTCCGGGTGAAAAGTTTCACCGCGGAGCCGACCGATATCGCCGCCTATGGGCCGCTGACCGACGCCAAGGGCAGCCGTGAATTCCGGCTCGAGCTCACCGGCTCGGCGAAAGGGGTTCTGCTGGCCCGGGTATCGGGAATCAGTGATCGCAATGCAGCGGAAACGCTGCGGGGCATCGAACTGTATGTCGACCGGGACGCATTGCCGGAAACCGACGAGGAAGAATTCTATCACGCGGACCTCATCGGCCTGCCTGCTGTCCTGTCGGATGGCACGCCCTACGGCACCGTGCGCGCGCTACATAATTTCGGCGCGGGCGAAGTGATAGAAATCCTGCTTGCCGATGGCGGCGTCGCGGTATTGCAGTTTACCCATGCCGTGGTGCCGGATATCGACCTTGATGCTGGCCAGATCACCATCGTACCGCCGACGGAAATCGAAGCCCGTGGGGAAGAGGAAACAGACAAATGAGCGTCTGGACCGCCCGCGTGCTGACCATTTTCCCCGATATGTTTCCGGGGCCGCTAGGCCATTCGCTTGCCGGACGTGCGCTGGACGAAGGGCGCTGGGGCCTGGAAACCGTTGATATTCGGGATTTTGCCACCGACACCCATCGCACGGTCGACGATTCACCGTTCGGCGGAGGTCCCGGCATGGTGATGCGGGCCGACGTGCTGGAAAACGCGCTGGATTCGATTGCCGATGCGCCGGGGCCGGTCATCTATCTGACGCCGCGCGGCAGACCCTTCGACCAGGCAACCGCGGCATCGCTTGCCGAAGGACCCGGCGCGACGCTGCTTTGCGGACGTTTCGAGGGCATAGACGAGCGACTGATCGAGGAATACCGTTTCCAGGAAATCAGTGTCGGCGATTTCGTGCTGTCCGGCGGCGAGCCGGCGGCGATCGCCCTGATCGATGCCTGCGTGCGGCTGCTTCCCGGCGTCATGGGCGCGGCGGATTCCCTGGTCGAGGAAAGTTTCGCGCAGGGGCTGCTGGAATATCCGCAATACACCCGGCCGGCGCAGTGGCGCGGACGGAACACGCCGGAAATACTGCTTTCCGGCCATCATGAAAAAATTCGTGCCTGGCGGTTGGCCCAGGCGGAACGCATCACGCGCGAACGGCGCCCGGATCTCTGGGACCGGTACGTCGAACGGGCGAAGCAAACGAGGACAAATCCATGAATATCATCGAACAACTCGAAAAAGAGCAGGTCGAGACGCTGACCGCAACCCGCGCCGTTCCGGATTTTCAGGCCGGCGACACCCTGCGCGTCCATGTGAAGGTCATCGAAGGAACGCGCGAACGCGTTCAGGTCTTCGAAGGCATGTGCATCGCGCGCAAGAATGCGGGCCTCAACAGCGCCTTTACGGTGCGCAAGATCAGCTATGGCGAAGGGGTGGAACGTATTTTCCCGCTTTACAGCCCCCGGATCGACCTGATCGAGGTCGTACGGCAGGGCGCGGTGCGCCGTGCGAAGCTGTATTACCTGCGCGGCCGTCGCGGCAAATCGGCCCGTATCGCCGAACGCAGCATGTCGCGCCGCACCGGCTCGCAGCAGGCTTCGGATACGACCGAGACCAGCAGCGAAGACTGATTGGAACGGATTTCGTGAATCTGTTTCAAGGTGTTATGAGATAATGTCTTTTGCCAGAGGGGACAGCAGGGCTTAAATCGCTGGGGGGAGCCAGCCGCCGGACAGGCTATGTCAAGCGGCTGGCCCAGGGAAAGATCACTGTGATTCCGACAAATATGTCCACACCAGGGCAGGAACGGGATGAGGGAGCGAAATGGCCAAACCGCGTACATTGTTCGACAAGATCTGGGACAGCCACGTCGTCAGCGTACAGGATGACGGGTCCAGCCTTCTGTATATCGACAAGCACATCATACACGAGGTCACCACGCCGCAGGCTTTCGAAGGCCTGAAAGCGGCGGGCCGCAAGGTACGCCAGCCGGAAAAGACCCTGGCGGTCATCGACCACAACATTGCCACGACCCGCGGCGGCGTGGTCGAAGAGGATTCGATCCTGCAGATCGAAACCCTCCGTACCAATGTTGCCGAATTCGGCGTCCAGCTTTTCGAGGTTGATGATCCCCGCAACGGCATCGTGCATGTGATCGGTCCCGAACAGGGCTTTACCAACCCGGGCAATACGCTCGTCTGCGGCGACAGCCACACCGCGACGCATGGCGCCTTCGGTGCGCTGGCGTTCGGCATCGGCACGTCGGAAGTCGAGCACGTGCTGGCGACGCAGACCCTCATCCAGGCGCCCGCGAAGAATATGCGCGTTACCGTCACCGGCGAACTGCCCTTCGGCTGCAGCGCGAAAGACATCGTCCTCACCATCATCGGTACGATCGGTATCGGCGGCGGTACCGGCCACGTCATCGAATTTGCCGGCCCCGCGATCCGCGCCCTGTCGATGGAAGGGCGCATGACGGTTTCCAATATGGCAATCGAAGCCGGCGCCCGCGCCGGGCTGATCGCGCCGGACGAAAAGACCTTCGAATACGTCAAGGGCCGGCCGTTCGCGCCGAAGGGCGCCGCCTGGGACCAGGCGCTGGCCTACTGGAAGACTCTGCCGTCCGATGAAGGCGCGGTTTACAACAAGGATGTCACCATAGACATCAGTGGCATGGAACCGAAAGTGACCTGGGGCACGACACCGCAGGACGTGGTGCCGATTACAGGCATCGTGCCGGATCCGAAGGATGCCGAAAACCAGGGCGAACGCGAATCCATGGAGCGCGCGCTGAAATACATGGGGCTGGTCCCCGGCACGAAGATGCAGGATATCGAAGTCGATGTCGTCTTCATCGGGTCCTGCACCAACGGCCGGATCGAAGATATCCGGCAGGTCGCCAAGGTCGCGAAAGGCCATAAGGTCGCAGACGGCGTACAGGCCATGATCGTCCCCGGCTCCGGCCTGGTCAAGAAACAGGCGGAAGACGAGGGTCTCGACAAGATCCTCCTGGAAGCGGGCTTCGAGTGGCGCGAACCGGGCTGTTCCATGTGCCTGGCCATGAATGTCGACAAGATGCAGCCGGGACAGCGTTCCGCCTCTACCTCGAACCGCAATTTCGAGGGCCGGCAGGGGCGCGGCAGCTTTACCCATCTGGTCAGCCCGGCCATGGCGGCCGCGGCGGCGGTTACCGGCCATCTGGCCGACCCGCGGGAATTTCTGAAAGACTGATCGCAACCCCGAAAGGGACGAGGGAGGAAGTCATCATGGAAAAGTTCAGGAAGGTGACCGGCGTCGCCGCACCGATGGACATGATCAATATCGATACGGACAAGATCATTCCGAAGCTGCACCTGCGGACGATCAAGCGAACCGGGCTCGGCAAATTCCTGTTCGAAGAACTGCGCTATGAAACAGACGGCACGGAGAAGCCGGAATTCGTTCTGAACAGGGAACCCTACCGTAACGCCAAGATCATTGTCGCCGGCGACAATTTCGGCTGCGGGTCGTCGCGTGAACACGCGCCCTGGGCGTTGATGGATTTTGGCATCCGCTGCGTGATTTCCACCAGCTTCGCCGATATCTTCTACAATAACTGTTTCAAGAACGGCATCCTGCCGATCCGCGTCTCCAAGGACGAACTCGACGCGCTGATGGCCGACGCCAGCGATTCCGAAAACCCGGAACTGACCATCGACCTTGAGGAAATGCTGATCCGCCGCCCGAATGGCGCCGCCATTTCGTTCAAGCTGGAGGAATTCCGGCGCGACTGCCTGCTGGACGGGCTGGACGATATCGGCATCACGATGAAAAAACAGGATTCGATCGGGTCCTTCGAGGAGAAGCAGAAACAGGCCCAGCCCTGGCTGTATTCGGCCGCTGCGGAATGAGCACGCCGAAGACCTTCTTCGACAAGATCTGGGACGCGCATGAGATCGAGGTAACGGAAGACGGTCTCAGCCTGGTCTATGCCGACCGGGTCCTGATCATGGAGATGCAGCCGCAGGCCTTCGAAGCGTTGCGGGAGAACGGGCTGACGGTTCGCCATCCGGAAAAAATCATCGGTGTCATTGATCACGTCATCCCGACCAAGGACCGTGACAAGCCGGTCGAAGACCCGATTTCGCGCATGATGATCGAGCAGGCGCTGATCGATTACAAGGAATTCGGCGTCGAGCTGATCGACCAGTTCGATCCGCGCCAGGGCATCGTCCATGTCATCGGGCCGGAACAGGGATTCACCCTGCCCGGCGTGACCCTGTTCTGCGCCGACAGCCATACGGCCACCAACGGCGCGCTCGGCTGTTTCGCGATGGCGGTAGGCACCTCGGAAGTAGAGCATCTGCTGGCGACCCAGACGCTGAACATTCCGCGACCGAAAACCATGCGCATCACGGTCGATGGAACGCTGCCGACGGGCTGTTCCGCCAAGGATATCATCCTGGCGATCATCGGCAGGATCGGCACGGCAGGCGGTACCGGGCATGTCATCGAATACGCCGGCTCGGCGATCCGTGACCTGTCGATCGAAGGCCGCATGACGGTCACAAACATGTCGGTGGAAGCCGGCGCCCGCGCCGGCATGATCGCGCCGGACGAAAAGACATTCGAATACATCAAGGGCCGCCCGCGCGCGCCGAAGGGCGGCGCCTGGGAAGC
>CAXBEC010000124.1:0-7475 GCA_963974145.1 uncultured Alphaproteobacteria bacterium
TTCTGTCGTGGGGGAATGATGCCACAGAAAAAGCCGGCGCTGAGTCTGGTCGCGATGCCGGGGCGGCGGATCGCAACCCTGGAACTGGCCCGCGAGATCGAGGCACGTGGCTTTTCCGGTATCTACTGCCCCAGTATTTCCGGCGGTATGGCGCTGTGCGAAGGGATTGCGCAGGTCACCGAAACGATCCGCTTCGGCACATCCGTATCCCCGATCTATACCCGTCCGCCGCACGACTATGGGCATCCATGTCGGCAAGCCGGTGCCGGACATGCGCGCCTTTGTCACCGCGTACCGCGAGGCCACGGGAGTTGGTGAGAAGCCGCCGCTGGTCATCGCCGCATTACGCAAGCGCATGATCGGACTGGCCGGGGAAATCGGCGACGGCATGGTCTTCGCCAATGGCGCCCGCTCGCATATGAAGGAATCGCTCGCCGTTCTGCCGCGGGAGAAACGCAGTGATGCCCGGTTCTACATCGGGAATATGATTCCCACCTGCATAACAGGAGATATCGCGGCGGCGCGTGCGGTGCACCGGCGCAACCTGACCCATTACGCGAAACTGCCGAACTACAGGAACTACTGGCGCGAAGCAGGATACGAGGAAGAGATGGCAGCCATCGATGATGCCATCATTGCCGGTAAGGAGGATCAGATTCCAGGGCTGCTGACGGATCGCTGGCTGGACGATACCACCCTGTCCGGTTCGGTCGCGCAGATCCGTGACGGGCTCGACGCCTGGTATGATTCGGGTATCAAAACGCCGATCCTGGTGCCTTCATCGGCTGCAGGCAACCAGATGAAGGCATTCCAGGAGATGTTTGCGGCGTTCGACGACTGACTATTTCTGCGATTCGCGGAAATTGATCATCTTGACGACATCCTGCGCGTCCATCCGGCCAATCGGACCGGAACTGTAGGTGGACGACATGACCGTGCCGTCCTGTCCCAGCAGGAACTCCGTGGCATGGAAAATGCTGCGGCGTTCTTCCCACCAGGCGCCGATACTGTCCGCGTCTGCGCGGGTCAGCCCGTAACCGACGGGATAGGACAGGTCTGCGGCCAGTTCGGCCGCCTTTTCTTCATTATCGACGCTTGCCGCATAAATGCTGGCGCCGATCTTCCGCAAATTCTCTGCTTCCTTCTCGAAGGCGACCAACTGCCGCCGACAGTAGGGTCACCAGTGTCCCCGATAAAACAGTACGATATTGTATTTTGTATCGAAGGCTTCAGGAACTGTCAGATTTCCGCCGCCGACCAGTTTCCAGGTCATGCTTGGAAATTTGGTTCCTGTATCAAGCTTCTCCGCCATGGCGGTTCCTTCCAGTAGGTTTTCCAATCGACTACCGGCAGTGAAACAGAAACAGGGCACCGGAACAACATGGATTCCAGCTGCTGACGGCAATGTGACGATCCTTTGTCGAAGTACCGCCTGCGGGCTTGGCGTTAACGCCCAGAGGCCGTTTACCGATTTGTTAATCGGTCAAGTCCTAGACTTGGTGTTCGTCCGGCGCCAGTGGCTGGAAGGGAAGGCGGAAACTATTTGCCTTTGCCACTGGCTGGTCCCGCATTATCCTGAACATCATGCGAGGCAGCACGGTGATTCATTATATTTTTGCCCGATTTTCAGGCGCGGCAACGTGTTTCGGGATGTTGTGCCGGCTATCGCATCTTCCGGTCCTGATTCTGGCCTTGTCATGTATGGCGTCGTCGCCGGCTGCGGCCCAGTCGCCGGAAATGACGAAAAATTTTCAGCGCGGTTCATCGCTGTACGAAGCGGGTATGTATGAAGCGGCAGCGCCGTATTTCGAGCGGGCGCTAACCCTTAGCGAACAGGAATTCGGCACTGAAAGTTCGCGGACAGGATTTATTCTGAAAAACCTTGCGACCGTGCACAGCCGGCAGGGGAAACACGCGCAGGCGGAACCGCTGTACCTGCGGGCATTGTCGATTTTTGAAAAGACCTTCGGGCCCGAAAACGGCCTGGTCGCCGAACTGGTGAATGACTTGAGCATGACCTATGTCGAGCAGGAAAAATTCATCGAGGCTGAACCGCTACTGTCGCGCGTTCTGGAAAACCTGGAGACCGTCTTCGGACCGAATGATCCCCGGGTTGCCGTCGCGGCCTATAATTACGGCTATGCCAGCGAGTCACTGGGCGATGCGCAGAAGGCAAGGACCCTGTACGCGCGGGCATTGGTGATCTGGCAGTCGCAGAAAGTGCCGGACGAAGACAGTATGTTGGCGGCCGAAGCGCGCCTTGCGGGCCTCGGACGGTCACATGGAAAAAGGGCGCCGTCCCTTGCCCCCTATATACCCCGTGTTCTGTCGGGAGAATCGCGACCGGAAGCCGCGCCTTCTGTTCCTATCACCTTGCGGGAACCAAAAGCCGGAGATGATGCGGCGCGGCCCGCTGTGGTTTCGCCGGATATCGAAAAGGCCTGGCATGTACAGCTTGCCGCCTTCCGAACCCATGCGGCGGCGGCGCGCGAGATGAAACGGCTGCAGGACGCCCATGGTGCAATGCTGACTGAATCAGGAGGCCTGGAAATCCGCGAAGCGGTGCTGGCGCAAGGCGTGTTCTACCGTGTGGGGACTGGCCCTCTGCCGGGAAAGGTGCCGGCGACCAGGTTATGCGCTGCCCTGAAGGAACAGCAGCAGGGCTGTATCGTGGTTCGCCGATGAACGCCCGCAAGCCAGGCAGTCAAACCGGTGGTCGCCGGCGGAGCCGCGACCCGGCAGAGACTCCTGACGTCGAGATTTATCTCGGCGAATCCCATGGCCAGATGCGCACGGCACTGCGGTCCGCCTTGCGCGATATTCGGCTGAATGTTCACGAGGATTACGAAGAATGCGAACCGTTGCGGCAGGCCCTGCGCGATGGCAATGCCGACATGGTAATTGTCGACGCGGACCTTTCGGGCGGGGATGCCTGCAGCCTGATTCAGGCGATACGCTATGACAAGCTGGGGCCGAACCCGTTTGTCCCTGTGATCGTCACATCCTGGGACAATGATGCGGCGCGCATACGGCAGTTGATCGACAGCGGGGCGGACGGGCTGTTGGTCAAGCCGACATCGGTACACGCCATCCAGAGTCATATCGACACCATCATTCACCGGCGCAAGCCGTTTGTCGTCACCAGCACCTATATCGGCCCGGACCGGCGGCAGGATCCGGCGCATACCAGCGACATCCGGCTGATTGACGTGCCGAATACCCTGTTGTCGAAAGTTCAGGGCAAACGGATTGACCCGGTTGCATTGAAAAATGAAATAGCCAGGGTATTGAAAACCATCAATGGTGAACGGCTCAAGCGCAACGCGTTTGAGCTTTCATTTCTTATCGAGGTTATTCTGGGTGATTATGGCGCTGGTGAACCCGTTGCGCGAACCGGCCATATTGTCGAGCGGTTGCGGCAGGTCGTGCAGGATACGGCGGATCGATTGGTCGGAACGCCCTATGAGCACAACAACGGAATTTGCCAGTCGTTGCTGCGCGTGGCCGAATCCATTGCTTCCGATTACCGCAACCCTGCAAGCAAGGATATTGCGCTGTTGAAGCCACTGTCAGATGCCGTGTTGCTGAGCTTCAACCCGGACCGGTCCGCGGCGGAAATGGCGCAGGAGATTTCCAACTCTATCGACCAGTTCAAGGCACGAACACTTGGATCGAACGCTCCCGCCTGACTGGCCCTGGTGCCGTCAGGGTCCAGGTTTAATCCGGCACCAATAACGCCGTCGCTATGGCGAAAAATATTCGAAAAATCCATTAAATCTCGCCCAAACGGGTGATCCGGCAGACGGGATCTGCGGGTAGGTTTTCATCATTACCTACCCCTGGTCGGCGCGATAAGCCCCTCGCGCAGACCGCTTTGGCCCCGTACTGCAATGGCATCTCCCATGCCCATGCGATACGGGGCTCTTTTTTTATTTTCGTTAAAAATCAACAAGAAATCTGACTTTCCTCATGTCTATTGCGGCGCTGTAAGCATGTCAAGCATATCGCCGATCATCTTGGAAACCCTGTCGTTAAGGTCGACATAGCGCGCCGCGAGGCCATGCCCGTCAACGCGCACCACGTTTGCCCAGACCGTGAACGAAAATTTTTCACCGTCGCTCATCGGCATGACGAACTGGAATGTAAACGGGTCTCCGGCGCGTAATGATCCGACATAGGGCCCTATCATGATGCCGTGACGGCTCCAGTTGATGACGTGATATCCCTCTTTATGGATGTAGGCCATGGCGCCACCCACAGGGATTCGTTCCTCTTTGCGTTTGCCCTTACCACCGATTGCCATTCGGTCACCCCTTTACAATTCTGCCTTGACGGTAACGCTGCCGTCACAGGTTTGGTTGTACTCCCGCATGTTAAATGCCTGAATCGGGAGAATCCGTCCATGAAAAACAGCAATAATAATCTACCTTCGATTGGCAGGTGCAATTGATGCCGCGCAATTGATCGCGGATAACACGCTTGTGTATGATCACACCGGGTGAGGGGAAACGGATAATTGATAGACAAGCGGGTTGCGACAGCGGCCGAAGCGGTGGCCGGCATCGCGGACGGCGCCACACTGATGGTGAGTGGATTCCAGGAGGCGGGGTCGCCGCGCGCCTTGCTGCGCGCGGTATACGATACGGGCGTTAGCGGCCTGACGCTGATCACGATCGGAACCGGCAGTGCCGGAAGCGGTGTTTATGCGCTGATCGAAGCAGGCCGGGTCGTTAAGGTGATCAGCAGTTCGGGGCGCGGCAGGGGGCAGGCGCTGACGCCGTTCGAGGAACTCTGGACAGCAGGAAAGATTGCGCTGGAACTGGTGCCGCAAGGGACCATTATCGAACGGATACGCGCCGGCGGCGCCGGGTTTCCCGCCTATTACACGCCGGTCGGTGTCGGCACGAAACTGGCGGAAGGCAAGGAAACCAGAGTGTTTGACGGACGCGAATATGTCATGGAAACGGCACTCCGGGCGGATATGACGATATTGCGCGCGGACCGGGCGGACCGCTGGGGCAATCTGCGTTATCGCGGCACACAGGCGAATTTCGGCCATGTCATGACGACGGCGGCGGCGGTAACGGTCGCCGAGGTGCGCGAACTGGTCGCCGATGGCGAAATTGCGCCGGAGGACGTCCACACGCCGGGCATCTTCGTCAAACGGGTCGTCGAACTGGCGGATTTGCGATGACTGTGCTTTTGAATCGCCACCAGATGGCATGGCGCGCGGCGCAGGATATTCCCGATGGCGCCTATGTGAACCTTGGTATCGGCATTCCGGTTCTGGCTGCGAACCATATCGTTGAGGGGCGGGAAGTCTTCATCCATTCTGAAAACGGGATTGTCGGCATGGGGCCGGCGGCGCCGCCGGAGACGGCGAATCCGGACCTCGTCGATGCCAGCGGAAACATGGTGACCCTGCAGACCGGCGCCGCCGTATTCGATTCCAGCAGCTCGTTCCTGATGATCACCGGCGGCCATATCGACATGACGCTGCTGGGCGCCTTTCAGGTGGCGACCAATGGCGACCTCGCGAACTGGGACATGATGCGGCCCGAACGCGGACCGCTTGTCGGCGGTGCGATGGACCTTGCCGCGGGCGCGAAGTCGGTTCGCGTCATCATGGAACATGTCACGCGGGAAGGCGACGCGCGGCTGGTGGCGGAATGCACCTATCCGCTGACGGCAAGGGGCGTGGTGGATCGTGTCTATACCAATCTGGCGGTCATCGACGTGGGCCCGGAAGGCTTCGTGGCGCGGGAAATTGTCGCCGGGATGGATATCGCGACCCTCGCGGAAAAAACCGGTGCGCCGATTGTCGCGGCACCCGATTGCGGGGTGTTGTCCCCGCCCGCTTTGTCGTAGCGTTCGGCCATGTACAGACTGGGCATTGATGTCGGCGGCACCTTCACCGACTTTACGCTGCTGAACGCCGAAACCGGCGCGACGCGGCATTACAAGGCATCCTCCACGCCGGGCGATCCGTCGGAATCCATCCGGGACGGAATCGCGGCGATCCTGAATCTGGAAGGCATTGAAGGAAACGCGTTGCAGTTCCTGGGCCATGGCACGACGGTTGCGACAAATATGGCGATCGAACGCCGCGGCGCGCGGACCGGGCTGATCACCACGAAGGGCTTCCGCGACGTGCTGGAAGTCGGGCGGCAGCTCCGCCCGCATCTGTATGACTATACGCAGGCAAAGCAGCCTCCATTGGTGCCGCGTCGCCGACGCCATGAAGTTGTCGAACGGATTGGCGCCGACGGGGAGGTCCTGACCCCGCTGGATGAAGCGAGCGTGGCGGAAGCACTGCAGGGGCTGGCGCAGGAAGATGTCGCGGCGGTCGCCGTATGCTTCCTGCATTGCTACCAGACCCCGGCGCATGAGCAGCGGGTCCGCGAGATGATTGCCGAGGCCCTGCCGGATGCCTATGTCAGCCTGTCTTCGGATGTTTTGCCGGAATTCCGCGAATATGAACGCCTGTCGACGACGGTACTCAACGCCTATCTCGGCCCGGCGATGGCGAATTACCTGAAAGGCTTTCTGGAATCGGTGCACCGGCTGGCGCCGAAGACGGAGCCTTATACGATCCATTCCAATGGCGGGCTGATGACGGCGGCAACGGCGCGGGACTACCCGGTGCGGACCTGCCTGTCGGGGCCGGCGGCGGGCGTGGTCGGGGCGGCGGAAACGGCGCGCAATGCGGGATTCCCCAACATCATCACCTTCGATGTCGGCGGGACCAGCACCGATGTGTCGGTCGTCAGCGAGGGGCGGCCGTCCTTCACCGCTGACCGGCGCGTTGCCGGCCATCCGGTGCGGACGCCGATGCTGGACATTCATGTCATCGGTGCGGGCGGCGGCAGTATTGCCTGGATTGACGATGCCGGTGCGCTGAAGGTCGGGCCGCGCAGTGCCGGGGCCAGTCCGGGGCCCGTCGCCTATGGCCTGGGCGGGACCGAGCCGGCCCTGACGGATGCGAATATCAGTCTCGGGCGGCTCAATCCCGCAGGCTTGCTGGAAGGGACGATGGCGGTCGATACCGATGCCGCGCGCGATGTTATCCAGCGCCGCGTTGCCGACCCGCTGGGACTGTCCTTCGAGGCGGCGGCGCATGGGGTGATCGAAATCGCCGTCGCGAATATGAGCCGCGCGATCCGTTCGGTGACGACGGAGCGTGGGCATGACATGGGCGATTTCGCATTGTTTGCCTTTGGCGGGGCCGGGCCGCTGCACGCGGCGGGACTGGCGCTGGAATGCGGCATCCCGAAGATCATCGTGCCGGAGGAACCGGGGACGATGTGCGCCCGGGGGATATTGCTGTCCGATATCGTGCATGACCTGGTGCGCAGCGCGATTTCCCGCGCCGTACCGCAGAACTGGCAACGCGTCCTCGACCTGTTCGAAGAGATGAAAGCCGAAGGCCATGCGCTGCTGGAACGCGACGGCGTCGCGGAAGGCAATCGCGGTTT
>CAXBEC010000125.1:0-7455 GCA_963974145.1 uncultured Alphaproteobacteria bacterium
CACGCCCAGCAGGCGGTCATCTTCATTACCGGTACAGATGGTAAAAGTCAGCGGATCAAACAGCAGGTCCGACGGCGGCAACCCGTGCTTGACGACGGCGAATTCGTACAGGCGCTTGGCGATGCGCAGCTTTTCATCCGCTGTTTTCGCCATGCCCTCTTCGTCGATGGTCAGGGCGATAACCCCGGCGCCGAACTGCCGCGCCAGTTGCAGGCGCTTCTCCGCCGCTTCCTCACCATCCTCGAAATTGATGGAATTGATGATCGGCTTGCCGCCATACAGCCGCAGCGCGGATTCCAGGACCGGCAGTTCCGTCGAATCGATCACCAGCGGCGCATCGATCGAACCGCGCATGGTGGTGACCACCGCATTCATTTCCCGTATTTCGTCGCGGCCGACAAACGCGGTGCAGACGTCGATGGCATGGCTGCCTTCACGCACCTGATCGCGCCCCATTTCAACGCAGGCGTCCCAATTCTGCGCTTCCTGGAGTTCGCGGAACTTCTTGCTGCCATTGGCATTGCAGCGCTCGCCAATGGAAAACACGGCATTTTCCTGCCGGTAAGCCACCGAACCATAAAGCGATGCGACCGACGGAACCCAGACAGGATTCCGCTCGGCCGGGCGGGGCCGATAGCCATCCGGCGCAAGGTCACGCAGCATCGCATCAAGCGCTGCGATATGCGTGGCGTCGGTACCGCAGCACCCGCCGACAAGGTTCACACCATCCTCGCTGACGAAGCGCGTCACCCAGTTGGCCATTTCGGTTGCGCCAAGCGGGTAGTGTGGCGCGCCATCCAGGAGTTCCGGCAACCCGGCATTGGGCTGTACGGAAATCAGTTTGGGCCAGTTCTCGCCAAGCCATTTGACATGTTCCGACATTTCCTGCGGTCCGGTCGCGCAATTCAGGCCAAGCAGGTCGACGTCCAGCGCGTGAATGATGGCCGCCGCTGCGGCGATATCCGTGCCGACCAGCAGCGTTCCGGTGGTTTCAACCGTCACCTGGACAAAAACCGGTTTCGGGACCCCGGCGTCGCGCTGCGCGCGCCTGACACCGTTCACCGCCGCCTTGATCTGCAGCGGATCCTGACAGGTTTCGATCAGGAATCCGTCGACCTTTCCCTCGATCAAGCCGCCCGCCTGAACGTAAATAGCGGCTTCCAGACTGTCGTAATCGATATGCCCCAGGCTGGGTAACCGGGTTCCCGGCCCGATCGAACCAAGGACATAACGCTGCCGCCCGTCATCCGGCATGGCGGCGATCGCCTCGCGCGCCAGTTCGCCGGCGACACGATTGATTTCCGTCGCCTTGTCGGCCAGGTCGAATTCAGACAGCGTGATGGGCGACCCACCGAAGCTGTTGGTCTGGATGATATCGGAACCGGCCGTGAGATAGATTTTGTGAACACCGGTGACAAAATCCGGCCGCGAAAGATTCAGAATCTCCGTGCAGTTTTCCGCCCCCTGATAGTCCGTTTCAGTATCCAGGTCGGCTGCCTGGGCATGGCTTCCCATGCCGCCGTCGCAAAGCAGCACGCGTTCGCGTAACGCCGTCAGTAAGTCAGTCAAGATTCAAGCCTTTGTTTTGTCGGGTCGCAGCCCCAGGCGCCAGCAGATGGCGTAACTCAGGTCCGCACGATTCAGCGTATAGAAGTGAAAGTTGTCGATTCCCTCGGACCGCAGGCGCTGGCACTGGTCATCGGCGACAGATACCGCAACAAACTTGCGGGTTTCCGGGTCATCGTCCAGACCATCGAACAGTTCCGCCATCCAGTCCGGAACGGTTGCGCCGCAACGCGCACTGAACTCAATGACCTTGGCAAAATTGGTAACCGGCAGGATGCCCGGTGTCATGGGTACGGTTATACCGGCTGCCGCGGCGCGGTCCCGGAATCGTAAATAGAGCTCTGTATCGAAAAAATACTGCGTGATGGCACGGGACGCCCCTGCATCGATTTTACGCTTCAGGTTATCCATATCGGCTTCCGGCGAAACCGAATCCGGATGCGATTCCGGATAAGCCGCAACCGAAATATCGAAATCTGCAATGCGTTTCAGGCCCCCGACCAGGTCTTCCGCATTCCGGTAACCTTCCGGATGCGGGGTATAGGCGCCGGTGCCGGGCGGCATGTCGCCGCGCAATGCAACGATTTTGCGAATCCCGGCCGCCCACCAGCCGGTCGCGATTTCATCGACTTCAGCTTTGCTGGCGCCGACGCAGGTGAGGTGCGCTGCGACATCGATGCCGGTCTCCGACTGAATGCGGCGGACGACCCGGTCCGTACGAACCCGCGTCGAGCCTCCCGCACCATAGGTAACGGAAACAAATGTGGGCGCAAGCGGCGCGAGGCGCGCCGTTACTTCCCAAAGTCGTTCCTCGCCGGCGTCGTTATTCGGCGGAAAAAATTCAAAACTAACGGATGGAGTATTGCTCACGACACCTCTCTTTGCGGACTGCTTCTATTCTTCATTTCTTGTGAAAACCCTACGTCGTCGTCGCATTGTTCCGGCGTCAATTTTGTTCCGGCTTCCGAACGCTGTGCGCACCACAGACATATTGTCAACGGATCCCCATGTAACCGCGTCGGCACGGAGGACGCCAGCCCCGCCCGCTTCAGCCAGTTGGCAATTTCTTCATCCGTAAAGCCGAGCCGGCGATGCGCATGGTCCACCCGCAGCGATTCTTCGCGATGTGGCGCAAAGTCGATAACGATCAGTCGACCGCCTGGTCGCAGGACCCGGGCCGCCTCCATAATCACATCGCCGGGCGCGTCGGCGTAATGCAGGACCTGATGAATCGTGACCGAATCGAAAGATCCGCTGGGCACGGGCAATTGGTACATGTCGCCGAGTCTGACCTGGCAGTTTCGCAATCCTGCACGTTCCAGGTTCGCGCGTGCCACTGCCAGCATTTCCCGGGACAGGTCTATGCCGACCGCCCGTTTCGCCGATTTGCCATAAAGCTCCAGCATCCGGCCTGTACCCGTACCGATATCAAGCAATTCTCCGATTCCACCGGGCGGCATCAGGGTCTGGATAGCCCGCTCGATCTCTCCATCGTCAATGTGAAAATTGCTGATCTCATCCCATTTCGGGGCGCTCATGCGAAAATAGGCAGCGGCCTGTTCCGCGCGAGCCTGCTTGATTGATTCCAGCCGTTCGAGGTCAAGTGCCAGCACCCCATCATCCGGTGGAATCAAATCGACAATCTGCCGGCCCAGCGCTCCACAAATGCTTTGTTCGGCCAGGCGATAGAAAGCCCAGGTCCCCTCACGAAACCGGTCCAGCAGCCCCGCATCGACCAGAAGCTTCAAATGCCTTGAGACCCTTGGCTGGCTTTGACCCAGAATCTGCGTCAACTCTGTAACGGTCAGTTCGGCATGCGCGCAGAGCGCCAGAACCCGCAAACGCGTTGGTTCCGCCACCGCCCTCAAACCCTGTAGAAGCGTATCCATCGTACGGTCGCCAGCCTATGCAAAAATTTATAACGATACATATATAAGGATATCGTTATGTATGCAAAGAAAAATGTGGAAGCCGGCTCCAGGAGCGAGATATATTTGCAACAGTAATGTGATCATGCGCACTGTCCGGCGGGAAGCCGTATGGTCATATTGTTTGACTTATGATAGGTCTTCCAAGTGAATGTCTGCATGGTATCTTGTGGGGGAAGCGAGGGGCTAGGCGGCGAAAACGTTAATCTTAATAAGGCTCTCTTGACAGCCGCGATGGCCATTGCCGCCGCGAGTCGGAACGGGGCAGAATAGTGTAATGCGTATGACAAGCATCTGATGTGCTTGCCGTGAACAAGTCTGAGGCTAAGGCGTGATCTCCAATCCGGATAAATTTCTTCGTAGTGCCAGAAATGGCGTTCTGGCAGTTTGTGCCGGCCTGTTTCTGTTGGGCGGTTGTGCCGCCATTCCCGCTGACAAGCCGGGACAGGAGGCCTATTACGAAGCGAATGACCCCATCGAACCTTTCAACAGGGCGATTTTTTCGCTTAACAGAGGGCTTGACGCCGTCATTTTCAAGCCGATTGCCACATTATATCGGGATGCGCTTCCGCAGACGATGCGTGACGGGATCCGGCATTTCCTGAATAACCTCAGGACACCCGTCATCCTGGCGAACAATCTGTTGCAGGGCGACGTTGACGCAGCACAGGTAACCGTGGTCCGGTTTACAACCAATACCATTATCGGGTTCGGCGGGTTCGGGGATCCGGCAGGCGACCTTGGAGCGAAATTCCGCGACGAGGATTTTGGCCAGACCCTTGCGGTCTGGGGTGTGGGGGAAGGTCCCTATATCATGCTGCCGGTTTTCGGCCCCTCCAATCCGCGCGATACTGTCGGGATGGTTGTCGATACCCTGATTGATCCGATCAATATGTGGGCGGACAATACGGACCGTAATGCGGTTCCGGTCGTCCGGACACTTGTCCGCGGGCTCGATGAGCGTTCACGGTATCTGAAAACGCTGGACGATCTGGAGAAATCGTCACTTGATTTCTACGTAACGATTCGCAGCCTCTATCGGCAACTTCGTAACGATGGGATACGCAATGGCGGTTCAGATGATCCAATTCCGACGCCCAGCATTTCGCTGGATGAAGACGAACAATTGCTCGGTCCGCGCGCAGAACTCCTGAAATAAGCAATGACCAGATTTACCCGCACAATTTTCGTTTGTTCAGCGCTTCTGTGTTTTGCACTGGCGAATCAGGCTTCTTCCGCGACGGAGGCCGGCGCTTTCGTCAAGCAATTGGGCGACCGGGCGATTCAGGCGCTGACCGTCGCGGATATTACTGAGGCGGAGCGGGAAAACCGGTTTCGCAAACTGCTGCGCGACGGATTTGATGTCAGAAAGATAGGCCGGTTTGTTCTGGGCAAGTATGTCCGAAGCATGAATCCAGAACTGGTGGATGAATACAACACGCTTTTCGAAGACCTGATCGTGGCGACATATGCCGCGCGATTTGCAGAATATTCCGGGCAGACATTTGAAATAAAACGCGTTGCGACACAGGGCAATGAACGTGATTCCATCGTCATGAGCGAAATAAGGGCCGCCGACGGTGGTGCGCCCATTCGCGTAGACTGGCAGGTCCGCGATGCGAACAACGAAACTAAAATCGTCGATGTTCGGGTCGAAGGTGTCAGCATGAGCATCACCCAGCGCGAAGAATTCACGGCCGTGATCCAAAAAAATGGCGGCAATGTCGACTCGCTGCTGGACGCGTTACGCAAGAAAACGTCCAACCTCAAGTCTCGGCAGTAATACTGTCAGGTCGCGGGACCGAAGCCTCGGGCGGGTTTCGCCCACGCGACACTTCCCCCGCCCTCCCTTGCATGAAATGACAGGCGTACCGGGCGGACTGCAGCGTCGTCCTGCAGCCCGCCCGTACTCTATCGCCGCAACGGGCGGTATTTGATGCGGTGCGGTTGATCTGCAAGGGCGCCGAGGCGCAGCCGGCGATCCGCTTCGTAATCCTGGTAATTGCCCTCGAACCATACGACCTGGCTGTCTCCCTCGAATGCGAGCATATGGGTGCAAATGCGATCCAGAAACCAGCGGTCATGGCTGATGACAATTGCGCACCCCGCGAAATCGGCGATTGCCGCTTCCAGCGCGCGCAGGGTATCGACGTCCAGGTCATTTGTCGGCTCATCGAGCAGCAACAGGTTAGCGCTTTTACGCAGCATTTTGGCCAGATGGACCCGGTTCCGTTCACCACCGGATAGCTGGCCAACCTTTTTCTGCTGGTCCGGCCCCCGGAAATTGAACGCCCCCACATAGGCCCGGCTCGATGTCCGGCGCTTGCCCAGGTCAATTTCCTCTTCGCCCTGGCTGATTTCCTGCCAGACGGTGTTTTCCGGGGAAAGCGAATCACGCGACTGGTCGACGTATCCGGGCACCACCGTATCACCGATCCGCAGCTCGCCTGAATCAGGCTGTTCCTGGCCGCTGAACATGCGAAACAGTGTCGTTTTACCGGCCCCGTTCGGGCCAATCACACCAACAATGGCACCCGGCGGAATACGAAAGCTCAAATCCTCGATCAGCAGGACATTGCCGAAGCCTTTCCGCAGGTGTTCCGCCGTGATCACAACGTCGCCAAGGCGCGGGCCCGGCGGAATGATGATCTGTGCATTGCCCGGCCCCTGGTCCCGGCTGTCCGCCAGCATTTTTTCATAGGCGCTGATACGCGCTTTTGATTTGGCCTGGCGGGCGCGCGGGCTGGATGCGATCCATTCCTGCTCCATTGCCAGTGTCCGAAGCCGCGCCTGGTCGGCACGCTCCTCATGCGCCATGCGTTTCTGTTTCTGCTCGACCCATGCGGAATAGTTGCCCTCATAGGGAATGCCGTTGCCGCGGTCGAGCTCCAGAATCCAGCCGGTCACATTGTCCAGGAAATACCGGTCATGGGTGACCATGACAACGGTGCCGTCATATTCCCGCAAATGCCGTTCCAGCCACGCAACCGATTCCGCATCCAGGTGGTTGGTCGGTTCGTCCAGCAGCAAGAGGGATGGTTTCTGCAATAATAACCGGCACAGCGCCACGCGGCGGCGCTCGCCGCCGGACAGGTTGGTGACGCTTGCCTCGCCATCAGGGCACCGTAAGGCGTCCATGGCGATTTCCACGGTGCGCGACAGATCCCAGGCATCCGCCGCATCAATCTTTTCCTGCAGATCGGATTGTTCTTCGATCAACGCGGTCATTTCGTCCGGATCGGTCACCTCTCCGAGCTTCATGCTGACTTCCTCGAAACGGTCGACAATCTGTTTCTGTTCCGCGAGCCCTTCGAGGACGTTTTCATAGACTGTCTTGCCGGGATCCAGGTCTGGTTCCTGTTGCAGGAACCCTACCGTGGCGCCATCTGCCGCACGCGCCTCCCCGGTAAATTCCGTTTCCTGGCCCGCCATGATGCGCAGTAACGTGGACTTTCCGGCGCCGTTATATCCCAGAACGCCGATTTTTGCGCCCGGCAGGAATGCCAGCGTGACGTCCTTCAGGACTTCCCGGCCCCCCGGATAAGTCTTGCTGAGAGATTGCATTGTATAAATATACTGATACGAAGCCATATTTCGCGCACCGCCATGTCTTTTGAGGAAATCGGGGTTGTCTGGACCCGTTTTTAGCGGTCCGATCAGCCCCGACGCGTATTTTACTGACCGACAGCGCACAGGAAACCGGAACCGTTTTTATCAATCGTTCCGGTCAGGGCGCCGAGTCGGTGGGCAGGTTTTACCGGCTTCCTGCCCCGCAATCAATGAATGCGTTTGAGGCGCAGCACCGGCAGACCGATTTCAGCACGGCGCGTAAAGCCTCCCTTAACGATAGAGCGATAGAGTTCCGCCCAATTGGTCCTGTAGCAGTCTAATGACCCCCATGGATCAATACGGAAGCTACCGTTTGCAGGAGATAGCCATGTCGGAATTAGCGAGAATCGAT
>CAXBEC010000126.1:0-7442 GCA_963974145.1 uncultured Alphaproteobacteria bacterium
GCGGCACCCGCGCCGACGCGGCCCCCGACAGCAAGGCGCAGGCGACCGGCATGAAGCTGCTGATGAGCCCGGCAATGCTCCTGTTCTTCGCCTTCTTTGTTGCCATCTCACTGGCCGGCGGCGGCATGCAGTCCTTCGCCATCACCAGCCTGATCCAGACCCAGGACATCACCATCGCCGGCGCGACCATGGCGCTGACCGTGTTCCTGTTTTCCAGCTCCATCGGCGTGCTGCTGGGCGGGCCGCTGGCGGACCGGGTCAAGCGCCAGGAAATGACCATGATGATCGCCGTCGCGGTCGCCGCCGGCTTCATCATCCTGCCCGCCTTCATGGACCTGTCGATCACCCTGCTGTTCGGCATCCTCGCCATTGCCGGGCTGGCCCAGGGCGTTACCCGGCCGGCCCGCGACATGATGGTCCGCGCCGCCACCCCGCCGGGCCAGAGCGGCAAGGTCTTCGGCTTCGTCTCGGTCGGGCTCAGCATCGGCAGTTCGGTCGCGCCGCCGCTGTTCGGCTATATCATGGACCAGGGGGCGCCGCGGATGGTCTTCGTGCTGACCTCTGCCTTCATGCTGCTGATGCTGGCCACCGCGCTGGCCGGGCATTTCACCGCCCGGGCCGCCGCAAGGCGTTAGGGCCGCTCAGGATCGCTGCGTGACGCGGCCCCGCGCACAGGCCGCAATACAGATGGCGACAAGCGTCGCGAACAGCAGAATATCATTGCTCAGTGGCTCCCCCAGAAGGAAGTAGGATGCAACCAGCGTCATGAATATCTGCAGCAGTTGTACCTGGCTGACGCGGGCGACACCCCCAATGGACAGGCCCGCATACCAGGCGAAGAAGCCCAGGAACTGGCTGACCAGGGCCAGGTAGAGAAAGGCGAAAACGGCGACACCATCCCCGGCCCATGGCACCGGCGCGACAAAACACGCCGCTACGCCCATGACCGGCAGGAACAGCGCCATGGTCCAGACAGTCACACGCAAGCCGCCGATCTGCTTCGCCACGTCACCACCGATGGCGTATCCGCCCGCTGCCGAAACAATGGCCGCAATCAGGTATGCATGACCGATGACCATGCCTTCCGCCGCCTGCAAGCCGACGAAGGTCAGGATGATTACCGTCCCCAGTGCGCTGGCCAGCCAGAAGAATTTCGACGGCCGCTCGGCGGTTACGAAAATGCTGACCACCGCCGTCGAAATCGGCAGCAACCCGACGACGATTGCGCCATGCGAGGACGGCACTGTCTGCATGGCCAGAGTGATGAAGAGCGGAAAGCCGATGACGATTCCGACGCCGGCAACAAGCAGCCGCCGGATCACAGGCCAGCCCGGCCATTGCCGGTAGAACACCAGCAGCGTCGCCGTCGCTACCAGCCCTGCGATCAGCCCCCGCCATACCGCAATTGTGCCCGCATCCATGACGGATACGGCCGATCGTGTCATCGGCAGGGTCAGGCTGAACGACGCGACGGCGACGAAGCCCAGCGACAGCCCCAGCAGAGCCCGTCGGTCGGAGAGTAATTTCACAGGGTTATGCCTGTACGGCTCATGTAACGGGCCGGATGATCATAGCCGTTGCCCTGGGCGCTGCACGTTGTGGTCCGATCAAAAATCAGGCCCTCTTCTTCGCACGTTCCGCCGACTGGCTGACCGCAGTGTCCAGTAACTGCGTCAGGGTCGGCCTGTTCCGGATTTCAAGGAAAACCTGATAAGCGAAGAACTGTGGCCAGATCCGGATCAGCCACTGATTCAAGCGCAGCAGGAAACGCCCCGCCAGCGACTTCTCGCCCAGCGCCAGGGGGAACGGCGCGGGGATACCCTTGCGATCAGTGACCGAAAACCCGGCCTGTTCAAACAATTTGGTGATTGTGCGGATCGTGAACAGCCTTGTATGGGTCAGGTCCAGAATCCCGCGCTTGCCGTAGTTGAACTGGCCCAGCAACAGTTGCAGCCGGGTTATCCCGAAGGCGACATTTCCGGTGCTGAGCAGCAGCCGCTTGTCCGATGTCAGCGTCGGGTCTTTGCGAAGCTGTTCGACGAAACGTTCAGGCGCGGCAAGGTGCTCGATGACATCCAGCATCACGATCGTGTCGTAATCGGCGAAAGACACCGGCAACGGCATCTCGTTCAGGTCATGCTGGTGGAAGGCGTCATAAGTGCCGTCGTCTTCCGGCGGAAAGATGTCGACGCCGGTCACGGGACAGCCCCGCGCCTGCAGCGCCCTGCCCAGATAACCCGATGCGCCGCCGAGGTCGAGCACCCGTTCCCCTTTTTCGATGCGGCTGACTGCTTCGGTATGCGGGCTGGGGAAATCCAGCTTGGACTCATACTGGTCGTGACCCGGCTCAGCGGCACGACAATCGAACTTTCGTTCGTATAGCAGGCCATATTCCTGCATCCGCGCCGAGAAGGTCGATTTCGTCACATCCCAGGCATATTTTAGCCCGTCGACGTTGCATATCTCGTCGCCATAATAAGTCGGGATCGGCAATTCGCGTATCCGCTGCCCGGCAATCAGCAACTGGATAATGATATCGGTGTCGAAGTGAAACACGTCGCTGTTCAGATCAAAGGGAATCCGGGACAGTGCCTTTACCGAATACAGCCGGTAGCCGGAATGAAACTCGCTGAGGTCGCTGCGCAGCAGGGCGTTCTGCATCGCCGTCAGGATCTTGTTGCCGGCGTATTTGTAGAACGGCATGCCGCCCTTCAGCGCCCCGCCTTCGGTCAGCCTCCGCGATCCGAACACCGCATCCGCCTCCCCGTCCCGAAGTGGCTTCAACAGGTCCGGCAGGCATTCCGGCGCGTATTGCCCGTCGCCATGCACCAGCGCGACATAGTCGAACCCGTTCTTGATGGCGTAGTGGAAGCCGATCTTCTGATTGCCGCCATAGCCCTGGTTGACCGGGTTGAACAGCACCGTCACCGGAAATGGCAGTTCCTCCTCGGCAACCGCCTTGTGCCCTTCCACGAAGGTATCATCCTGCGAGGCGTCATCGATGACCAGGGTTTCGATATCGTAATCCGCGCAGAGCGACTCCGGAATCCGGGTCAGGACGCTGCGGATCGTCTTCTCTGCATTATAAGCGACGATGAAGACAAGCAGACGGGGCCGCGCGGTCATGTCCGGCCATCCGCGATATAGGGCGGCAGGGTGGCGATATCCGCAAGCGGCGGCGCGTTTCGATCCTTCTCGCTGAGGCTCGTCGCCGCGACCGGCCAGTCGATCCCGAGCGCCGGATCGTCCCAGGCGATGGAGAATTCCTCCGCCGGCCGGTAGGCGCCATCGACCTTGTACAGGACATCCGCGCTTTCGCTCGTCACCACGAACCCATGCGCGAAACCGCGCGGCGCCCAGGCCTGTCGCCGGTTCTCGTCGGATAACGCCACGCCGACCCATTGTCCGAAATTCGGGCTGCCGCGCCGTATATCGACTATGACATCGAAGATCGATCCGGACAGAACCGTTACGAGTTTTCCCTGCAGAGTCGGATATTGATAATGCAGGCCCCGCAATGTGCCATGGCTGGACCGCGAGACATTGTCCTGTACGAAGCCATCGGCCAGCCCCGCCTCGCGATACCGCGCCTCGTTCCACATTTCAAAAAAGAAGCCCCGGTTATCGCCGAAGACTTTTGGCTCAAAAACCTTAACACCCGGCAATCGGGTTTCCATGACCTTCATTGAGTGTTCCGCCTGTCATCCTGATCCGCCAGAATAGAGGGCGGGGCACTATCCCTCCAGCCCTGCTTTCGCCCCGGAGCAAGAGGAATGCCGCAAACCATCTAGCGATCCTGCAGCAGAATGCCGTCGACCGGCGTGAAGCAGGCGGACCGGACCGGCGGGCCATCGGGCAGCAACGCGTCGCGCAAGCCAAACATCTGTAACCGCGCCTCGGAGAGCGATACCGTCTGCGTGAAGAACACCGGCTCGCCCGCCGTCTCAAAGGTATGAACCATCTGCTCGGCGAGGCCGCGCGACGACGTCGCCACGACATGACGCCACCGTGCCTTTGTCGCGGCGAGGCGTTCCTGTTCAGCGACCCCGGCCAGCAGTTCCGCCGGCGAAACCATATGCGCCTGCCGGTCCGACGCCGGCCCCAGTGTGAACCCCGCCCCCCCGGATACCAGCAGGGTCACGGGTTCCGACCCGTCAGCGCAGAGATTGCCGTCGGCGAGCGCCTCATAACGCCCCCCGGCTGCGAACCCGGCGACGAACAGAATGGTAATGCTGGCGAAGCCGATTGCGCCGATGCCGATAAGCACGCCCATCGGATGTTCCCGTTGCTTCGCGTCTATCGTCCTTTGTTGCGGAAACAGACGGGAAAGTTCCGCGGCGCCGAGGCCGCATATCAACGCCAGGAATCCGACGGACGAGGCGAAGCCCCGGCTTTCGCCACCATGCATGAAGGGGATCGAGACCAGGATCGCCAGCGCCGCCGACAGGCCCAGCGCATGCACCGGGCTGCTGCGGCAATGGCGGACGGACGCCCATAACCCAGCCAGAAACAGGGCATAGAGCAGGAAACGGAACGGCTTCACCTCGACGAACCGGAACAGCTTCAGTTCGACCAGGTGGTCCCGGTATTCAATCCCCGCGCCAACCAGGCCGGCCAGCGGATAGGTCAGTGCCTGATGGATGATGATGTCGCGTTTCCGGGTCGCCTGCTCGACGCGCGGCAGCGCCTCGATATCGGGATTGTCGACATAGATCTGGCGCCAGCGCGTCGCCTGCAGCACATCTGCCGCATCCGTGATACCCAACGCGACGCGTCCGTTGGAAAACACGGCGTACCAGGAATCCGCCGCATTGACGAAAGACCCGCCGGTATGCGGCGTGATCTGCCGGGCGATCTGGCTGTTGCCGGCAAAGATGGCGGCGATGGCTCCGATGGCAAGGCAAAGCGCCATGACCTTCCGCGCGACCGGTTGCGGGATCAGGAACCAGCCCCAGATCAGCAGCAGCGGCAGCAGGAACATCACGCCGGGCCGGAAGATCAGCGCCAGCGCGAGCAGGACCATCGCCGCCACATAGACCGGCCCCCTTCGCCGCGTCGCGGCGGCGATACAGAATGCGGCACTCAGACAACCGAGGATGAAACCCGGCAGCTCGGAAGACACCCCCGCGAAGAAGTCATGCGCGTAGTCGTACAGCAGCGCCGCGGCGACCAGCCCGGCGACAGGCGCAACCGCCATGCCGGCCTGTATCGCGAACGCCAGGATGGCGAGGCCGCTCAACAGCACGATTACGAACAGGGCGAAGCGCAGATTGAACCCGGTGAGGTCGAACAACCCGGCCCACATCGCGTTGACCATCGGCCGGCCGCGCGGCGTATCGAACCAGCCGTTCACGAGGAACTCCGCCACGGTGCCGAAGAAATCCGCCGCATCACCGATCTGGACCAGGCCCAGATGCGAAAACCGCGTGGCCAGGTTGAACGTATCGACCAGCCGGAACCCCAGAATGCAGAACAGGAGTGATATGACCGCCACGCCCGTGATCCAGCCCGGCAGCGACCAGCGCGACCGCAGGAAACAGGCCGCCAGAACGGCAACGCAGTAGCCCACCGTTGGCAGGTAGTAATAAAGCGTTCCGGTCGACAGCGCGGTCAGCGGCACAAGCACGCCAGCGGCGGCAGCGAATGCCGCGATAAAGGCAATCTGGGGCGTGCGCATGGTTTCCTGTTACGATAGCGACGATGACCGGAAGCCACAGGTTAGAGCATGTCAGGACCGATGGGAATCGCCGCCGGTCGGTTTTGCGCGACAAGGGCGGCGGGAATCGCGTATTCCGGATGGCCACCGGCAATACAAAACGACCCAGGGAGCATCGCCCATGCTGAAACTGTCCGTTCTTGACCAGTCCGTCGCCATGGCCGAACGGCCCCATGCCCGGTCGATCCAGGAGACACTGGCGCTGGCGCAGCATTGCGAGGCGCTGGGCTATCACCGCTTCTGGGTATCGGAACATCACAGCCATCCCAGCATCGTCGGCACCGCGCCGGAGGTCCTGATGGCGGCCATTGCGATGCGGACCGAACGCATCCGCATCGGCAGCGCCGGGGTCATGCTACCGCATTATTCGGCGCTGAAGGTGGCCGAACAGTTCCGTGTGCTCGACGCGCTGGCGCCGGGGCGGATCGACCTGGGCGTCGGCCGCGCCCCGGGGTCCGACGGGCGCACCGCCTTCGCCCTGAATCCGAACGCCAATACCGCCGCCGCGCAATTCCCGCAACAAGTGCAGGACCTCGCCGCCTGGGTCAATGGCGCACCACTGCCGGATGGCCATCCCTTCCGCGAGATCAGGGCCCACCCGCTGGGCACCGACATCAACACGTCGCCGGACGTTTGGATGCTGGGCACTTCGGAATACGGCGCGCAGGTTGCCGCCCATTTCGGCCTGCCCTACAGCTTCGCCCATTTCATCACCGAAGGGCGCGGCACCGCCCAGGCCATCCAGCTGTATCGCGAACAGTACCAGCCGAGCGAACGGCACCCCGAACCCCATGCCAATATCTGCGTCTGGGCGCTGACGGCGGATACCGAGGCAGAGGCCGAACGCCTGTTCACCTCGCGCGCAAGGTCGCGGCTGTCGCGGGATCGGGGGCTGCTGCAGCCGCTCATGCCGCCCAGCGACGACCCGGCGAGCGCCTTTACCGCCGCGGAACGCCCCCGGGTCGACATGATGCGCCGCAATGCCTTCGTCGGCACGCCGGACCAGGTCGGGGCGCGGCTGCGCGAACTGGGCACGGAGCTGGGGCTGGACGAAATCGTCGTGCTGACCTGGACCTACGACCTGGAACCGCGCAAGCGGTCCTACACGCTGCTGGCGGAGGAATTCGGCCTCAAGGCCTGAGACTCCGGCACGGCTTGTTGACCGACCCCGGAGGCGATACGCTATCCTTCCACCGGGGGCACGCCACTGATCCGGCGCCGGGCCTTCTGTCCGGAAATATTTCCACTCTCCGAATGCGAGTAGTTCAAGAAGCATGGTTTCACTCAGCGAAGAAACGACGATCCCCTCGCCGCCCGATGTGGTCTGGCCGCTGCTCAGCGACCCGGCGCTGGTGGCCTCCTGCATTCCCGGCGCGGAACTGTCGCCCGATTCCGGCGACGGCGCCTGGCGCGGCTCGATCCGGGTCAAGTTCGGCCCGACCGTCGCGACCTTCCGCGGCGAGGCCTCGCTGAAATTCGACGACGCGACGAAGACCTGCACGGTCGAGGGCCGCGGCATCGACCAGCGCGGCGCCTCGCGGGCGCTGGCTTCCGGCAGGCTGGCGGTCACCGGCGACAGCGAAACGAAACTGTCCATCGACGGCGAATTCAATGTCACCGGGCCGCTGGAAACCTTCGTCAATGCCGGCGGCATCCATGTCGCCCGCGCGCTGCTGGCGGAGTTCTCGACCAATCTGGGCAAGCTGGTCGCGGACCGGCAGGGGGG
>CAXBEC010000127.1:0-7410 GCA_963974145.1 uncultured Alphaproteobacteria bacterium
TGACCACCGCGGCGACGCTCGGCGAGCACCGGATGCTGCGCCACCTGGGCCCCGAACCGCTGGGAAACGCGTTCAATGCCGCGGTCCTGAACGGGGCGCTTGCCGGCAAGCGCACGCCCATCAAGGCAGCGCTGCTGGATCAGCGCATCGTGGCGGGGCTGGGCAATATCTATATCTGCGAGGCACTGCACCGGGCCGGCATTTCGCCGCGACGCATGGCGGCGACCATTCCGGGTGCCCGGGCCGAACGGCTGGTCCGCGAAATCCGCGATGTCCTGGGCGAGGCCATTGCCGCGGGAGGCTCGTCACTGCGGGATTATGTTCAGGCCTCGGGCGACCTTGGCTATTTCCAGCACCAGTGGATGGTCTATGGCCGGGAGGGCGAACCCTGTCGGAAACCCGAATGCAAAGGCATTATCAGCCGTATCGTGCAGAGCGGGCGGTCCACATTCCTTTGTTCTGCGCATCAACGGTGATATAGCGGCTGTGATGCGAAAACTGATCACGATCATCGCCCTGACTGGCATGCTGCTTTCGTCGGCAGCCGGCTGGAGCCAGGACTTTATTGAAGGCTTCGAGGATATACCCGTCATGCCGGGTATGGCCGTGGATGCGGATACAGCGATAGCGTTCGATACACCGGCGGGGCGGATCGTCGAAGCCTATGCCGCGGGCAATGTTTCCGCCGCCGCCGTACAGAGATTTTACGAAGAAACGCTGCCGCAGCTTGGCTGGGTGCGCGTGGGCGTTCTGGATTTTCAACGCGAAGGCGAAGCGCTGGCGCTTGAGCTGATCGAAAAAGGCGAAACGATAACGGTGCGCTTCCGGCTTGCGCCGACACCCAAGTGAGTACACGGCGACCGCCGCAGCACTGAAACAGGAGAAACAGCGGAGATGGCATACGAATATATCCTGGTGGAAACCCATGATGCGGTGGGTCTGGTCACCCTGAACCGGCCCGCGGCACTGAATGCGCTTTGCGCCGGGCTGATCGTGGAACTGGGACAGGCGCTGGACGCCCTGGAGGCCGACAAGTCGATCGGCGCCATCGTCCTGACCGGGTCGGACAAGGCATTTGCCGCCGGCGCCGATATCGGCGAGATGGCCGGAAAATCCTACATGGACGCCTATGGCGAGGATTTCATCACCGTCGGCTGGGAACGCGTGGCGCAGTGCCGCAAGCCCATTATCGCGGCCGTTGCCGGCTATGCGCTGGGCGGTGGCTGTGAGGTTGCGATGATGTGCGACTTCATCATCGCCGCCGATACCGCCCGATTCGGGCAGCCGGAAATTACCCTTGGCACGATTCCGGGCGGCGGCGGCACACAACGGCTGACGCGGTTTATCGGCAAATCCAAGGCGATGGACATGTGCCTGACCGGCCGGATGATGGATGCCGACGAAGCCGAACGCTGCGGACTGGTCAGCCGTATCGTGCCGGCCGATGAACTGATTGCGGATGCGCTGAAAACCGCGGCGAAAATCGCCCGCATGTCGCAGCCGATTGCAATGATGGCGAAGGAATCCGTCAACCGGGCCTTTGAGACGACCCTGTCGGAAGGGGTCCGCTTCGAACGGCGGATCTTCCACTCGACATTTGCGACCGAGGACCAGAAGGAAGGCATGAGCGCGTTCGTCGAAAAGCGCAAACCGTCGTTCCGGAATCGTTAGATAACAGGCCGGTTTCGCGCCATCAGGGCGAATCGAGGTTGACGCGGCCCGGGACCACCGATATAAGCCGTTTTCTTGAATTTACCAATGACTGTACAGGATATCTTATGGCGAATCATAAGTCCGCCAAGAAGCGCATTCGTCAGATCGCGCGGCGCACCGACGTAAACCGGGATCGGCGTGGCCGCATCCGCAGCTATGTCCGCAAGGTTGAGGAAGCGATCGCAAGCGGTGACAAGGGATCAGCTGAACAGGCGATCCGCAGTGCAATGCCGGAAATGCAGCGAGGCGCACAGAGCGGCCTCTCGCACCCAAACACGGTCGCACGAAAGATTTCGCGCCTTACGAAACGAATTAAAGCGTTATAAAATTTCGTCGAAATTTCGTCGTAATTGAGCCGCGCCCACTGGGTGCGGCTCTTTTAATTTCAGCAGAAAAAACGTGAAATTTTTACCTCAGGAAGATTCAAAGGCTTAGCGTGAATCGCGTCCGGATTTACCGTTTTATTTCGATGTTTGCGTTTGGTTCTCGTTGCAACCCGAAAATAGCATAGGTAGATTGTTGTTGTGGCGGCGAGCTTGAAGGGTTTTCTTTCAAGTTAAAAATAAGAACCGGCGGCGGCAATCAAACATTTGGATATGGGAATTGGAATAAAGACAGTATAAATACAATATTAATTCTGTCTGTTATATCCAATTATTTATGAATGTCTTAAAGCCTTAAAGGGGTTTTCCTTTTTTGGTTGCGGGTTATTTGTTTCTGCTTCCGGTCCAATTGTTATATTTGATTATCCGAACGCTGTCAGAGTCCGGGGAAGAAGTCCCCCGGAGTCGGGGAAGTGACAAGATTGTCTACCGCATGCGTCCTGTATCGGTGCGGCTTAGGTAGAAGGGGTGGCGTTGACGGTGACTGGCGAAAAGCATTCTACCGAACGACCAACATCATATTGGACGCGGTTGCGTTCACGCTTGCGCGCAGAATTCGGCGAGGCGGCGTATCGCAGTTGGTTGAAGCCGGCTTCTTTTGAGCTTGCCGGCGAGAACACTGTCAGGATACTGGCGCCCACGCGATTTATGCGCGACTGGATTGAAACCCAGTATGGCGACAGGTTGCTGAGACTGTGGTCGGAAGAAAATCCGAAAATCACCCGGCTCGATATTATCCACGATGGCGCGGAGCCGGAACGCGTCGCCACGGTGCCGGCGACGGTCACCGCGCCACAGAGTGACGGGCCGCATAATGATATCGGGGCGCCGCTTGATCCACGGTTCCGTTTCGACAATTTTGTTGTCGGCAAGCCAAACGAATTGGCGTTTGCCGCGGCCCGGCGCGTTGCAGAGGCGGAATCCGTCCCGTTCAACCCGCTGTTCCTGTATGGCGGCGTAGGGCTCGGCAAGACTCATCTGATGCATGCAATCGCATCCCATATCCGCAAGACGACGCCGGAACGACGGGTTATCTATCTGTCCGCGGAAAAGTTCATGTACCAGTTCATACGGGCGATGCGGTTCAAGGATACGATGGCGTTCAAGGAACAGTTCCGCTCCGTCGATGTCCTGATGATTGACGATGTTCAGTTTTTCAGCGGCAAGGACAATACCCAGGAAGAGTTTTTCCACACGTTCAATGCGCTGGTTGACCATAACCGTCAGGTCATTATTTCGGCGGACAAATCGCCGAACGACCTTGAGGGAATGGAAGACCGGATGAAGTCACGGCTCGGCTGGGGCCTGGTCGCCGATATTCATCCCACGATATACGAACTTCGCCTTGGCATCCTGCAGTCCAAGGCGGAACAGATGAACTTCGACATCCCGCCGAAGGTGCTGGAATTCCTTGCCCATCGCATTACCTCAAACGTGCGGGAACTGGAAGGCGCGCTGAACCGGCTGGTCGCCTATGCCAAGCTGGTGGGCCGGCCCATCGCGCTCGACAACACCCAGGAAGTGCTGCAGGACATTCTGCGGGCCAATGACCGCAAGGTGACGATCGAGGAAATCCAGAAGCGCGTGGCCGAGCATTACAATATCCGGCTTGGTGAAATGTTTTCCGCGCGCCGGTCTCGGGCGATCGCCCGCCCGCGACAGGTCGCCATGTATCTGTCGAAACAATTGACCGAACGCTCGCTGCCGGAAATTGGCCGCAAATTCGGTGGCCGAGACCACACAACCGTGATGCATGCGGTGCGCAAAATTGATGAATTATGCGCCCTGGACAGCTCTTTTTCAGAAGATGTGGAACTGCTGCGGCGCATGCTCGAAGGTTGACGCGTCCGATTTCGCGTTTCAGCGCAATCCCGGGATAAATTGAGCCGGTACAAAGCATAAACTAGTGCGGATTCCGGCCGGTCATGCTAGATTCAGTAGGGGCTTGTCGAATCCGTCGCTATCCTTGAAGCTATGTTGCCGGGCGGAGGCGACGGCAGTGTTCTGCCCACAATAACCTTGAAGCGTAAGACCAAAGAGAAATCATGAAACTGACCATTGAACGGGCGGCTCTTCTAAGGTCGTTGAACCATGTCCAGAGTGTTGTAGAGCGACGGAATACCATTCCCATCCTGGCGAATGTCCTGCTTCAAAGCAGTGACAGCGGCGTCAAGCTCACCGCGACCGATATGGATATTTCCATTGTCGAAACAGTTGCCTCGCAGATCGCTGCGGCTGGTGACACGACCGCTCCGGCGCATACACTGTATGACATCGTCCGAAAACTGCCGGAAGGCGCGCAGGTCGAGCTCGATTCCAACGCGGAAGACGGTCGGCTTGTCCTGAGTTCCGGTCGGTCTCGTTTCGTACTGGCATCACTGCCAACCGCGGATTTTCCGGCAATGAGCGATGGTAACCTGCCGCACTCCTTCCTGATCTCCGCCGCATCGCTGCGCGCGCTGATTGATCGGACCCGGTTCGCAATTTCGACCGAGGAAACCCGGTATTACCTGAACGGTATTTATATTCATGCGACGGAAGCCAACGGCGCACCTGTGTTGCGCGCCGTGGCGACGGATGGCCATCGGCTGGCGCGGGTCGAATCACCGCTGCCGGAAGGGGCCGGCGGCATGCCGGGCATCATCGTGCCGCGCAAAACGGTGAACGAACTGCGCAAGCTGATCGACGAATGCGAAGGGGATGTCGAGGTTTCTCTGTCCGAAACCAAAATACGGTTTTCGTTCGATGGCACGGTTCTTTCCTCCAAGCTGATCGACGGCACATTTCCGGATTATGAAAAAGTCATCCCCGTTGGTAATGACAAGCTGCTGGAAGTTGATTGCCACCAGCTGGCGGCAGCCGTGGATCGCGTTGCGACCATTTCGACGGAGCGGTCCCGTTCGGTCAAACTGATCATTGCACCAAGCAGCCTTACGCTGTCGGCCAGCAGCCCCGAAGCGGGGTCAGCTACCGAAGAGCTGGAGGTATCTTACGACAAGGAAGCGCTCGAAATCGGTTTCAATTCACGGTACCTGCTGGATATTGCACAGCAGGTTGAAGGCGAAACGGTACAGGTACTTCTGGCGGATGGCGCATCGCCGACGATTGTCCGCGATACCGCAGATGAAAGCGCGCTTTACGTTCTGATGCCTATGCGGGTTTAGGGTGCGCATGCACGAGGCCGCCATTGCCAGGGTTGACCCGCAAGTGGGTTCGGTTTCCGCACGATTGGCGGTAACCCGGCTGCGCCTGACGGATTTTCGATGTTACCATCGGGCGGCCTATGATGGTGATTTCAGGCCGGTCGTTCTGACGGGTCCCAATGGGGCCGGCAAGACCAATATGCTGGAAGCCGTTTCCTTTCTGGCGCCTGGCCGGGGACTTCGGCAGGCTCAGTTGAATGAAATCGATCGCCGGTCGGGCGATGTGGCGGGCTGGGACGCTATCCGGCGTTTCGGGACCCGTCGATATCGGTACAGGGCGCGAACCGGACCGGCAGCGTCGGATGGTGCGCGTGAACGGGGCCCCGGTATCGGGGCAGGGAGCGCTTGGCGAATATGTCAGTATTGTCTGGCTGACGCCGCAGATGGACCGGCTTTTTCTTGACGGGGCTTCGGCCCGGCGGCGGTTTCTCGACCGGCTGGTTTTTGGCTTTGACACGGCGCATGCGGGGCGCGTTGGTGGATACGAACATACCATGCGCGAACGGCTCCGGTTACTGAAGGCGGGCCGGATGGATGATACATGGCTGTCCGCGCTGGAAGAAAGCATGGCGGAACGGGGCGTTGCCATTGCCGCGGCGCGGCGCGAAATGGCTGCCCGGCTCGCGCGCGCCTGCGCCGAAGGAACCGGGCCGTTCCCCCGGGCGGGTATCGCCGCGACGGGTGAGGTCGAATCCTGGCTGAATGACGGGCCGGCGCTGGCGGCAGAAGACCGCCTTCGCGAACAGCTGTCCCGGACCCGCCGGACGGATGCTGAGTCCGGCCGGACATCCGCAGGGCCACATCGCAGCGACTTTACCGTCCGGCATCTGGAAAAAGATATGCCGGCGGACCAGTGCTCGACGGGGGAACAGAAAGCGCTGCTGATCGCAGTTGTCCTCGCGGATGCGCGCCTTCAGGCGGCGGAACGCGGTGCGGCGCCGCTGCTGCTGCTGGATGAGGTCGCGGCGCATCTTGATGCGGAAAAGCGGCAGGCACTGTTCACGGAAATTCTGGCGCTGGGCGCGCAAGCCTGGCTGACGGGAACCGACCGGGCGACCTTTGCCGAACTGGAATCCCACGCACAATTCTTCAGTGTCGCCAATGCGGCGCTGGAGCGAACACCCTGACATCGAACGGAAGCTTTCATGAACGACGACACCAAGGACACGCCCGTAGAAATCGAACCCGGATATGATGCCGATTCGATCAAGGTCTTGCGCGGGCTCGAAGCCGTGCGCAAGCGGCCGGGCATGTATATCGGCGACACCGAGGACGGCTCCGGCCTGCATCACATGGTTTATGAAGTCGTCGATAACGGCATCGATGAAGCAATGGCCGGTCATGCGGACAAGGTGACTGTTACGCTGAATGGCGACGGATCGGTGACAGTGACCGATAACGGTCGCGGCATTCCGGTCGACATCCATACGGAAGAAGGAATTTCGGCTGCCCAGGTCATCATGACGCAGTTGCATGCAGGCGGAAAATTCGACTCCAATTCCTACAAGATATCCGGTGGCCTGCACGGCGTCGGCGTATCGGTCGTGAACGGACTTTCAAAACGGCTCGACCTGACCATCCGGCGCAACGGCCATATTCACAGCATGCAGTTCCAGGACGGCGACCCCTTCGAAGGCAAGGATCTGGCGATTGTCGGCGATTGCGATCCCGGCGATACGGGCACCGAGGTAACCTTCTGGGCGTCTGAGGAAATATTCAAGGTTACCGAATACGATTACGACACGCTGGAACACCGTCTGCGCGAACTCGCATTTCTGAATTCCGGGGTCAGTATCGTTTTGACCGATGCCCGTTTGCCGGAACCGAAGGTAACGAATTTTCATTACGACGGCGGGCTCGCCGAATTTGCGAAATATCTCAACCGGTCACGGACTCCGCTGCATGGCGAAGTGATCCTGATGGTCAGCGAGAAGGACGGCATCACGGTCGAGGTCGCGTTGCAGTGGAACGACAGTTATCACGAATCCATGCTGTGCTTCACCAACAACATCCCCCAGCGCGACGGGGGCACGCATCTTGCGGGGTTCCGGGCGGGCCTGACCCGGCAGATCAATAATTATGCCAGTGAAACCGGCATCGCGAAGCGCGAG
>CAXBEC010000128.1:0-7398 GCA_963974145.1 uncultured Alphaproteobacteria bacterium
CACCGGCTCCGCGCCTTCGCCGTCATATGTGTCGCGGAAATCGACCGCGTCCTCGTCGATCCCGTCCAGCAGCGCCTTGGCGATTTCGGTCAGCCGCGCTTCGGTGTAGCGCATCGCCGCCGGGTTATCGCCGTCGATATTGCCGAAATTGCCCTGCCCGTCGACCAGCGGATAGCGCACGGCGAAATCCTGCGCCAGCCGGACCATCGCGTCATAGATCGCCGCATCGCCATGCGGGTGATACTTGCCCATGACATCGCCGACGATACGGGCGCATTTCTTGAAGCCCGTGGTCGGATCGAGCCGCAACTCCCGCATCGCATAAAGCAGGCGCCGGTGGACCGGTTTCAGGCCGTCACGAACATCCGGTAGCGACCGCGACATGATTGTCGAAAGCGCATAGGACAGATAGCGCTCACCAAGCGCTTCGGAAAAGGGTGCGATCCGGATTTCACCAGCTTCGGAGGTTTTGGCCATGACAGGAAACTCTAACCAGATAGGGCATTGAACATCAGCCCTGTATGCCACATCTGGTATCAATCGTCGAGTTTTGCGGCGCCCTTGCGAAACTTTCTGCGCAACCCCTCGATCAGTCTTTCCCGCGAATCCGGCAGCCGCAGGCCCTGCGGCTGATAGACATGCCGTTCAAGGAAATAACCGGTCATGGTCAGGCCATCAATGATATCACCCGGCCCCGCCCCGTCCCGGCCAATCAGGAATGGCGGCAGGGCCAGCAGACGGTCGCGATAGGGTTCCCCCGCCGCCAGGGACACTGCCCGGCCACTGCGGGGTGACACATAGGCCAGGTCCTCGGTTGTCCCCGTTGCGGCGCAGCTGGACAGGTCGAGCCCGAACCCGAGCTCCCCCAGCAGACCGGTTTCCCAGACCACCAGGTGCGCCGCCCAGTCATCGTGGTCGAGGCCTTCGATAGCCGCAATCGTCGCCGCGAACAGCGCCGGATGCGATTCGCGTTCGGCGAGACAGACATCCAGTATCGCACAGATCGTGTTCAGCGCCGCCAGTCGGTCCGCCCGGTCCAGCAGCCGCGCGGCGTGCGCGGTGACGGGTTCGACCGTAAAATTGCCGAGATGTTCTTCCAGCCTGGCGCGCCAGACGGCGGAAACCAGGTTTCCCTGTTCCAGCACACCCCGGTTCCGGCGCGACTGTCCGCCGCGCACGACACCGGCGCAGCGCCCGTGTGTTTCCGTCAGCATGGACAGAATGACGGAGGATTCGCCATGCCGCCGCGCCGAAAGAATTATTCCCTGATCCGCCCAATCCATGGCGTCGTTATACATCACCCGGGTTTGCGGTATCGAACTGCTTGACGCGCGAAACGATCATGCCAAACTGACTCCGATAGGCATAACTGGAGGATTCTGGTATGGAAGCGGCAGTCACGGCCCTGACACGGCAGGCGAACAACCCCGGCCATGCGGCCCGACTAGCGATCCGAAGCGGCGCACACAGGACGCATACCGCCGGGCTTGCCCCTGGATATGTCCAGGCCAATCTCGCCATCATGCCCATGGCGGATGCACAGGCATTCCAGACCTTCTGCCAGCTGAATCCGAAACCCTGCCCGATGCTGGCCATCGGCGCGCCGGGCGACCCCAGCCTGCCGTCGCTGGGAACCGATATCGACCTGCGCACCGATCTTTCCGGCTACCGGGTGTTTCGCGACGGTCAGGAAATCGACGTGACCGACGACATAACCGAGTACTGGCGCGACGACCTGGTCTCGTTTCCGCTCGGCTGTTCGTTTTCATTCGAAGAGGCGCTGTTGCTGGACGATATCCCGCTGCGCCATGTGGAACGCAACGAATGCGTCGCCATGTACCGGACCAATATTGACACCACCCCGTCCGGCAAGTTCGGCGGCAAGGTCGTGGTATCCATGCGGCCGATGAAACCGGCCGATGCCATTCGCGCGATCCAGATCACCAGCCGCTTTCCCAATGTGCATGGCGCGCCGATCCATATCGGCCTGCCGGAGGCCATCGGCGTGACGGATCTTGAAAACCCGGCGTTCGGTGGCGCACCGCCGCGCATGCAGGACGATGAAATCCCCGTGTTCTGGGCCTGCGGGGTAACGCCGCAGGTCGCGATCGAACACGCGAAACCGTCCTTCTGCATCACCCACCGGCCGGGGCATATGCTGATTACCGATCTGAAGAACAGCCATCTGTCGGTGATTTAAGGCGGGAGCGGCCGCCCGGGTCAGCCCTTGGGGAAATCGAGCCCCATCACACGGTAATGCTCGGCCTTGTCCTTCCAGTCGCGGCGCACCTTGACGTGCAGTAACAGGTGGATTCGCTCGCCGAACATTTCCTGCAGTTCGAGCCGCGCCGCCTCACCGACCGCCTTGATACGGCTGCCGCCCTTGCCCAGGACCATGCCTTTCTGGCTGTCGCGTTCGATGATGATCATCGCCGAGACCTTGTGGCTGCCGTCCTTCAGCGTTTCCCAGGCTTCCGTTTCCACGGTCAGCGCATAGGGCAGTTCCTGATGCAGTTGCAGGAACAACTGTTCGCGCACCGCCTCGGCCGCCATCATCCGCATCGGCATGTCGGATATCTGGTCCTCGGGAAACATCCAGGGACCTTCCGGCACGCCATCGGCAAGATATCGCGCCAGATCATCCACCCCGTCGCCCTTCAGCGCCGAGACCATGAATGTATCGCTGAATTTCCCGCTGGCATTGATTTCATCCGCCAGGATCAGCAGCCTGGGCCGGGCGATCTGGTCGATCTTGTTCAGGATCAGCAGCGCTCCGCCCGCGGGCAGTCCTTCGACAATCCGCCGCGTATTCGCGTCGTAGCCGCGCTCGCTGTCGACCACCAGCGCGATCATATCCGCGTCGGCCGCCCCCTTCCATGCAGCGTCGACCATGGCGTGGTCGAGCCGCCGTTTGGGCTCGAAGATACCGGGCGTATCGACAAAGACGATCTGGCTCTGCCGGCGAATGGAAATACCAAGCACCCGCGCCCGCGTGGTCTGCACCTTGGGCGACACGATGGACACCTTGGCGCCGACAATTTTGTTCATCAGCGTCGATTTTCCGGCATTCGGCGCGCCGAGAACCGCAATGAAGCCGAAACGCGTGGTGGGTGATTCAGACATTCGCATCCATTATTTTCAGTAAAGCCTTGGCGGCATTCTGTTCGGCCGTGCGGCGGCTCGAACCGGTGCCGGCGGCCGAACAGCCGGAACCCGCGGCAACCTCGATCGTGAATTCCGGCGCGTGATCGGGTCCGGTCCGGTCCAGAATCCGGTAAACCGGCAGCGGCTTGCCCTGCCCCTGCAACCGCTCCTGCAGCGCGGTTTTGGCATCGACCGGCGGTTTCAGCGACCGCTCCATCATCGGGGTCCAGTAGCGCTGGATGAAATTTTCAACGACCGGCAATCCGCCATCCAGATACAACGCGGCAATCACCGCTTCGCAAACATCCGCCAAAAGGGACGGGTTGTCACGGCCGCCGGCGTTATCCTCGCCATGGCTGAGCACCAGATGTTCGCCCAGGCCGATTGTCGACGCCACCTCCGCCAATGCCTCGCGGCGGACCAATGCGGTGTAGCGGCGCGCCAGCTTGCCTTCGGCTTCGTCGGGGAAATTCCGGAACAGCAGTTCCGCCACGACCAGCGACAGGACGCGATCACCCAGAAACTCCAGCCTTTCGTAATTATGCCCGGGCTCCCGGAAAGTATGCTGGAATGCCGAGACCAGCTGCTCCGCCGCCCTGGCGCCAGGGTCAGTCAATTCCATTGAACAGCCGACCGTAGCGGATCGAAACAGGCCATTTCCAGATTTCCCAGATACGTGCCGCCCCGTTGGTCGAGAAAAACAGGAACTGCGCCTTGCCGACCAGATTTTCTGCCGGGATGAACCCCACCTCGCCCAGCACACGGCTGTCCTGGGAATTGTCCCGGTTATCGCCCATCGCGAAGTAATGCCCCGGCGGTACGGTAAAGACGTCGGTCTCGTCGAGCCTGCCGGTATCGCCCTGGATTTCCAGAATTTCATGGGCAACGCCATTCGGCAGAGTCTCCACATATCGAACGACCATCGGCGGTTCCGGTTCCCCCAGCGCAAAATCGCCGATGCGACGCCGTTTCACCGGCACGCCGTTGATATGCAGGACGCCGGTAATCACCTGGATCCGGTCCCCGGGCAGGCCGACAATCCGCTTTATGTAATCCGTTTCATTATCGGTCGGCTTCTTGAATACGGCGACGTCGCCGCGTTCCGGCTGGCTTTCAAAGATCCGCCCTTCGAACAGCGGCGGGCTGAACGGAAACGAATGCCGGCTGTAGCCATAGGAAAATTTTGAAACGAATAAATAATCGCCGACCAGCAGGGTCGGTTTCATGGACCCCGACGGGATATTGAACGGTTCGAACAGAAAGGTTCGCAAGACCAGCGCGACAAGAATGGCGTAGGCGACCGTCTTGATCGTCTCCACGGTTTCACTGACCGTTTTCGACCCCGCCGCAGCCTTGGCTGCCGGATCATTCTGCGCATTTTTTGACGCCATGGATCGCCTTTTTCGGAATTGGCCCGTTTATGGTGTTCCGCTACTGCCGGAGTCAAGGCTTGCCGCCTTGTCCGGCACCGCGAATATGATCACGACTGCGTTTGCCAGCCCGGACTCATCGGTCAGCGAGACTTCGACCTGCGCCTGCATGCCGGGCGGCGTCAGCGAATTCATCCGGTCCCGCGCCCCGCCTGTCAGGGACATGGTCGGTTTTCCCGACGGCAGGTGAACGACTTCCATATCCCGCCAGAAAACCCCCTTGCGGAACCCCGTCCCCAGCGCCTTGGAACATGCTTCCTTGGCCGCGAACATCTGCGCATAGCGGCCGGCGCGATTGAACGGCCGGCGTTCGGCCCGCGCCTGTTCCTGTTCGGTGTAAAGCCGCCCTTCGAAACGCCCGGGGAAACGCTTCAGCGTTTCCTCAATCCGGCCGATATCGCAAAGATCCGTCCCCAGGCCAATGATCATGCGCTGCGCGCGCCCTGCGAACCGGCGCGCGCCGTATCCATCAGCGACCGCATCCGGCGGACGGCGGAATCCAGCCCGCTGAATACCGCTTCGCCGATCAGGAAATGACCGATATTGAGCTCGCGCACCGTGGCGATTTCCGCAATCGGCGCGACATTGTCATAGGTCAGCCCGTGCCCGACATGACATTCCAGGCCAATTGCCTCCGCATGCGCCGCGGCAGCAACGATCCGCGCCAGTTCCCCGTCCTGCGCCTTACCTGAAAGGTCCGCATAGGCGCCCGCATGCAGTTCGATGACAGGGGCGCCGAGCGCGGCGGCCGCATCAAGCTGTTTCGGGTCCGCTTCGATAAAGAGCGACACGCGAATACCCGCATCGGCCAGTTTCCGGACAATCGGCTGCAGAAAGTCATGGCCGCGAATGGCGTCCAGCCCGCCTTCGGTTGTACGCTCCTCCCGCTTTTCCGGCACGATACATACCGCATGCGGTAGATGCCGCAGCGCAATGGAGACCATTTCGTCGGTTGCCGCCATTTCGAAATTCAGGGGCGCATCGACTTCCTCGCGGATCCGCCGGATATCGTCGTCACGGATATGGCGCCGGTCCTCCCTAAGATGCGCCGTAATCCCGTCCGCACCGGCAGCGGCCGCCATGCGCGCCGCGCGTACCGGGTCGGGATAGTCGCCTTCCCGGGCGTTCCGGATGGTCGCCACGTGATCGATATTCACCCCGAGGCGCAGTTTCGAATAGTTCCGCATGGCAATGTACCCTTTTCCGTCGCGCCGGCGCGTCAACCCCGTTCGCGTTCAACCAGACCGACCGCAGAGTCCGCCCGCAGTCCCGCAATGATATCGCTCAACTGGTCGACATTGCTTACTTCGAGGTCAATTTGCAACTCGAAGAAATCCGCGGAACGGTCGCTGATTTTCAGATTGGTGATATTGCCCTGCCCTCGCCCGATGACCCCGGTCAGGGCCGCCAGCGCGCCGGGGCTGTTCGACAGGGTCACCAGTAGGCGCCCGACATGCCCGCCGCCGTCCCGGGCGCTGGCATCCCAGTGCACATCCACCCATTGTTCGGGGACGTCGACGAAATTGGCAAGGGTCTCGCAATCGGTCGTGTGGATCGTCAACCCCCGCCCCGTGGCGGAGATCCCGACAATCTGGTCACCGGGCAAGGGATGGCAGCAGGTGCCCAGATGGACCGCCATACCGGGAATCAGGCCCCGGATGGGCACCGCAAATTCATTCTGGTCGCCGTTCAGCGGCTCATTGTTTGCGCCATCGGCGTCATATTCCAATGCCCTGATCTCCGGGAAAGCGGACGTCACAACATCACGGCCGGTAATCTGGCCCGCACCCAGCGCCTCGTACAGCTCGCTCATCGACCGGCAGGAAAATTTGGGTAGGATCCCGAGCACCAGCTTCTCTTCGAAGACCCGACCCTCGCGGCGAAAGACCTTCTCGGCAATCTCCCGGCCAAGCTTCATATATTCTTCGCGCTGCTGCGACCGCACAAAACGCCGGATACAGGCCCGCGCCTTGCCGGAAATGACAAAATTTTCCCAGGCCGGCGACGGCGTCTGGTCCGGGGACGTCACGATCTCAACCTGATCGCCGTTTCGCAACTCTGTCCGCAGCGGGGCGCGCTCGCCATTGATTTTTGCGCCGATGCAGGTGTTGCCGATTTCCGTGTGAACGGCATAGGCAAAATCCACCGGCGTGGCCCCGCGCGGCAGTTCCTTGAGTTCGCCTTTCGGGGAAAAACAGAAAACCTGGTCGCTGAACATTTCCAGCTTGGTGTTTTCCAGGAATTCCTCTGGCGCCTCCGCGTGTTCCAAGATCTCCAGTAATCCGCGCATCCAGCGGTACTGCTTTCCGTCCTGCTGTACGCCCTGTTTGAAATTCCAGTGCGCAGCGAGGCCAAGCTCCGCCGCCTCATGCATTTCGCGCGTGCGGATCTGGATCTCGATACGCTGGTTTTCCGGCCCGATTACCGTGGTATGCAGGGAGCGGTATTCGTTCGGCTTCGGAATGGAAATGTAATCCTTGAACCGGCCCGGCACGACGCGGTACTTGCCGTGGATAATGCCGAGTGCCTGGTAGCATTCTTCCTGGGTTTCCACGACAACACGGAACCCCATGATATCCGACAGCTGCTCGAATGCGATGTGCTTGCGGCGCATCTTGCGCCAGATCGAATATGGGGTTTTCTCCCGGCCAGACACCTCCGCCAGGACATTCCTTCCCGCCAGCGTTTCCTGCAGTTCCGCGCTGACGCGCCCGACGATGTCGCCACCGCGCTGTTTCAGGAAGCTCAGCCGCTTGGTAATCGATCCCCGCGCGTCCGGGTTGAGTTCCGCAAAGGAAAGGTCTTCCAGTTCATCCTTCCAGTC
>CAXBEC010000129.1:0-7392 GCA_963974145.1 uncultured Alphaproteobacteria bacterium
CTCGGTCTATTCCCGCCGGGCGCTGGAGTTCGCACTCAGTTTTTCGAAGAACGCCCGGATAAACATGGTGCACGCCTATGAAATACCGTTCAAAGGCTTCCTGCCATCCGCGGAAACACATGCGGAATTGCGGAAGCGGGACGAAACCCTGTTCCGCCAGATGATCGATCAGGAAGTTGCGGTTTTCCTGGCCGGGCTCGATGCCGAGAGAGGCAGGATTGAGACCGTGGTCAGCGAAGGCGACCCCCATAGTGTCGTCAACGCCCAGATCGCGGCGCTGGACGCGGATCTTCTGGTTCTGGGAACACATGGCCGCACCGGCGTGGCGCGGGCCTTTCTCGGCAGCGTGGCCGAGGGGTTCCTGACCGACCCGCCAGTCGATGTGGTCGCGGTCAAGGCCTGGTAAGACGCGCCGATTTAAGACGCGCCGATTCCGGTGTGGCCTGAATTATCGCCCGGCACATGATCCCCCGGAGTCAGAAGGGCGCATCGCCCTTGACCGTGACGCGGTGCATACGGCGGCGCTTGCCGGGGTAGTCGTTGATCGCGTTGTGCAGGACGGCCCGGTTGTCCCACAGCGCAAGCGAGCCCGCCTGCCAGCGAAAGCGGCAGGTGAATTCCGGTCGCGTTGCGTGGTCGATCAGGTAATTCAGCAGGCCCTGGCTTTCCGCCCAGGTCATGTTTGCAAAGCGTTCGGTATGCAGCCCGATATAGAGCGCCTTTCGACCGGTGACCGGGTGGGTCCGGACCAGCGGATGTTCGGACATTTTCTCATAGTTTTCCGTATCGCTCAGCCCCATGGTCTTCAGATTGCTGTAGCTGCCGGTTGCCGGTTTGCCCCGGGGCCGACCGGCATCCGGCAAGTTCACGGTTTTCAGCCGCCCGGCCAGTTCCTTCATGCCATCCGACAGTGCGTCATAGGCCGCGTACATGCTCGCGTACAGTGTATCGCCGCCGTATTCAGGAATTTCCTTGGCGTACAGCACCGTTGCCAGCGCCGGTTCGGGCAGGAACATCTGGTCCGTATGCCAGCCTTCGCCGAAATTGCGAAGATCGGTTTCCTTCTTGATAATTTCCATGACCTCCGGCAATTCGGGCAGGCCGGCGACAAAGGGATGAAAGTGGATTTCGCCGAAGCGTTTTGCGAATGCGAGTTCCTGTTGCGGCGTAATATCCTGGTCGCGAAAAAAGATGACCCCATGCGCCATCAGCGCGCCATGCACCGCATCGAATTGCGCATCGTCCAGATCGCGGGACAGATCGATGCCATCGATTTCCGCGCCCAGTGCGCCCGCAACCGGTTCGACGGTAATTTCGCTGTTTCTCAATCTCGTACTCCGCGAGAATAATCTGTCATCTGCCCGCGGCGCGTCAGATCAGGCACATATCGCCGCTCGGGCCGAGATCGTCATCGGCCTGTGCCAGCAACCCGTGCCACTCCTTCGGCACGTCGATCGCCGCTGTGGCGATCTTGGGCGTCGCGCCCTGCATCCAGAAATTATGCGTCGGATGCGCCCCGCCGGCGACGGCCAGCACAATCTGCGACGGATCGCGGCAGATCGGCCACATCGGATCATTGGCGGATGCCACCGTTGCCGGATCGACACCGGTTTCGATCCATTGCAGCAGCCCCGTCCGAACAACTTCCTCATGCGGAATCTTCGAATTATCCCACAGGAACTGCTTGATCTTCTGTTTGGTCCAGCCGAGCGACGCCAGTTGCCCCGCCACGACCCGCGGCATCAGCAGCGCGCCGGGCGTGCCTTTCGCATGCCCCCAGACGTAATGCGCCGAGGGACTGCGAAGATAGGCGGCAACCCGGTACAGGCTCTGCAATGCCTCGTCTTCCAGCGTTTCCTTGCCAACGCCGCGCCGCACGATATTGGAAGCGCCGGTCGAGACGATCACCGTCACGCCGTTTTTCCCGGATCCGACGCCGCCATGATCGGCGCCGACCGGTCCCCAGCCTTCGGGCAGGCCTTCCTCGTCCTCGGCGATGACCACGTTGGTGGTGCGCATCGCGCCGTAGATCGACATGGTGCCAACCCCCGGCAATGCGCCGCCGACATTCTGCTGCACCAGACGGATGGCGCGGCCGATAGCGACACCTGCCGGATGCTGCGGGTCCGGCCCCAGCAGGCCGAAGCCGGAATTGAGCCGGATATCCTTGCCGATCGGCCCATTAACGATCACCACGGGATAGGTGCTGCCGGATGTTGCCTGGAACTTGTCGTGCTCCATTTCGGGATCGAGGATGCATTCGATCGCCGCGATCATGACCGGCAGGTATTCGGGACGGCCGCCTGACATGGCCAGTGTCACCGCCAGCGTTTCCACCGTGGCGATTCCGCCGCGCGGCATGACCTTGCCGATCATAGAATCCCGCGGCCGGTCGGTTCCCTGCAGGATCCATGATACCCGTTCCTCGGTCGGCGGGTTCAGCGGCAACCCGTCGCCCCAGGTGCTGGTGATGAACTGCCGGTTCATCTTGTCATAGGCGGCTTCGTAGCCGTTGGCCTCGATGCGTACCTTGGGCGGATTCTGGATGCCGGTTTCGGTGCTGGCGGGCTTCCAGTCGGTCAGCCCTTCGGCGAATTTATGGACGTCCTGCTCGATCGGCGAAATATCGCTGTCGACCAGAAACGGCGAAATCGGAAAGATCACCATGGATGCATCCTGGTCGAAGCCGAGCCCGGCCACGGAATTGCGCACCACGCCCACGAAATCCTCGCGGGTCAGAATAACGGTCGGGATACCCCTGCTTTCGATACGAGCGGCAACACGGCCGCATGCTGTCGCGCAGGCGCCTCAGGAGGCGTTTCCGACAATGACCGCTTCGACACCCCGTTCCACCAGCATATCGACGGTTTCTTCGGTATCCATCTGCCGGGTTCCCATCGGGAATTCGGTTTCGGGAATGAAGGTCGCGTCCGGGTAAAGCGCCTGCAGCTTCTCGCGAATCATCGGCAGCATGCGATGGGCCTGCCACATGTCGTCGCTGAGCAGTGCTACCGTCTTGCCATTCAACGACTGCAACCGGGGCGCGTGCAGGACACTGACTTCCGTCGCGCCGCTGGGATCAAAAACTTCCAGTGCATCCATGTTCCATATCTCCCTGTCATCTGAAATGACTATAAACAAAGCCCGCTATGCCGCGCTACGGGCATCCTGCAGGATCATATCGGCAGCTTTTTCCGCGATCATGATCGTCGGTGCATTTGTATTGCCGGAATTCAGTGTCGGCATGATCGAGGCATCAACAACCCGCAACCCCTGCATGCCGTGCACGCGCAGCCGTTCATCGACCACCGCCATCGGGTCCGGTCCCATCTTGCAGGTGCTGACCGGGTGATAGACGGTGGAGCCCGTATCGCGGGCGAATTGCAGCAACTGTTCGTCGGTCTGCAGCGCCAGCCCAGGTGCGAATTCATCCGTCACCAGTTTTTGCATGGTCGGCGTCGACATGATTTTCCGGGACAGTTTCAGCCCTTCCACGATGGTCTGCTGATCGGTCACGGTCGACAGGTAATTCGGATGAATCGCCGGGTCGACCGACGGGTCCGTCGATTTTATTACGACATGCCCCCGCGATTCCGGCCGCAACTGGCAAACGGATGCCGTAAACGCGGCGAATTTGTGCAGTTCCTTACCCACGCCGGTAATGCTGAGCGGAATGACATGGAACTGTACATCGGGCGTTTCCAGGTCGGGCCGCGTCTTGGCGAACATGCCCACATGGCCGGCCGCGATGGTCATCGGTCCCTTGCGAAACAGCGCGTATTCCAGACCGATGCGTATCTTGCCAAGGATGCTGTTGACCTCGTTATTCAGTGACGGCTCGTTGGTCTTGTATACGGAGCGGGCAGCCAAGTGATCCTGCAGGTTCATGCCGACCCCCGGCAGTTCATGCACCGTCTGGATGCCGAATTCCTGCATCACCGAACCGGGGCCGACGCCGGAAAGCTGCAACACCTTTGGCGATGCGACCGCGCCGCAGGACAGCAGGACCTCGCCGCCATCTTTCGTGACGCGTTTGACGCGTTTCTGCCCGTTGACCGAAAACTCGACGCCAATGGCGCGCTTTCCCTCAAAGATCACACGATGGACCAGCGCCTCGGTCGCGATGGTCAGGTTGCTGCGATGCTTCACCGGATTCAGGAACCCGACCGCGGCGCTGCAGCGGCGGCCGTTGCGCGTGGTCAGTTGATAGAAACCGACACCTTCCTGATCGCCGGAATTGAAGTCATCGGTCCGGGGAATACCGACTTCTTCCGCCGCATCAATGAAGGCGCTGGAAAAGCCGCGCGTGAAGGAAATATCCGACACCGCCAGCGGTCCGCCGACGCCATGGGTTTCGCTTTCGCCGCGCTGCTGGTCCTCGGCCTTTTTGAAATAGGGCAACACATCGTCCCAGGACCAGCCGACATTGCCGAGTTGCCGCCACTGGTCGTAATCGTGGCTCTGCCCCCGAACATAGACAAGCCCGTTGATGGAACTGGACCCGCCCAGCACCTTGCCGCGGGGATAGGGGATGGAGCGGCCGTTCAGGCCCGGATCCGTTTCGGTTTCGAAACACCAGTCCGTTTTGGGGTTCATCGCGGTCTTGAAATAGCCGACCGGGATGTGAATCCACGGATAACTGTCTTTCGTCCCTGCCTCGAGCAGAAGCACCCGGTTTTTCGGATCCGCCGACAGCCGGTTCGCCAGCACACAACCGGCGGACCCGGCACCGGCGATAATATAGGTATATTCGTTTTCAGTTGTTGCCATGACCGGCCCTCCCGCGCTGGTGTTTGCCGGACGATAACACCGCCAACCCCAATTCATCCATGCGACACTGACATAAGGCTGCGATATAATTTTGCCATGGACCTGATCCGGCACTCAATCGAGCGGCCAATTGCCGTTGTTGCAGCGGTGATCCTGATCATGCTGTTTGGCTGGCTGGCATTGATTTCCATCCCGATACAGCTTTCGCCGAGCATTGCGCAGCCCGCGGTGCATATCTGGACGGGCTGGCCCGGCGCGGCGCCGGCGGAGGTCGAGCGCGAGATCGTCAACCGCCAGGAGGAGGCCCTGCGCGGCCTGCCCGGCCTGGAAAGCCTGATCTCCGTGTCCCACGAAGGTGCCGGAAATGTCCGCCTCGGGTTCCCGGTCGGCCATGACATGGAGAAAGCGCTGCTGCTGGTCGCCAATCGCCTCGACCGGGTCACAGGTTACCCGGAGGAAGCCAGGGCGCCATCGTTCCGCGCGGAGGAACCACGCGGCAGTTACATCGCCTGGCTTTATCTTTGGACGGATGCGGAAAACACCCGTGACATCGCAGATTACGGCGACTTCGCGCGTGACATTATCCGCGAGCGGCTGGAACGCGTTCCCGGGATCCGCTACATCGCCGTGGGTGGAGGCCGTGGCCGCGATTTACGGATCGCCTTCGACCCGGAGAAACTGGTCCGTTATGGCTTGACGGTTTCGACAATTCTCGACCGTCTGCGCGCCGCACAGATTGCCCTGACGGCCGGGGACATCATCGAAGGAAAACGCCGGTACGTCGTACGCGCCGACTGGCAGCTTCATACGCCGGAAAACATCAAACAGATCGTCCTGCGCAGCGAAACGGACCGCGGCGGCGGCATCGGGCGCGTCACCGTCGCCGATATCGCCACGGTCGGGTTTCATTACCGGCAACGCGAATCCCTGGTCCGGATGAATGGCCGCCCGGTCATTGATATCGGCATCCAGAACCAGGTCGGCACCAATGTCATCGAAACAATGCAAGGGGTTCGTGCCGCGATCACCGAGTTGCAGGCCGGCCCCATCGCCCGTGAAAAACTGGTACTGCAGCTGCTTTATGACGAAACCCGCTATATCGATTCCGCCATTGATCTGGTGCTGCAGAACATCTGGGTCGGCGGGACTGTGGCGGTTGTTATCCTGCTTCTCTTCCTGCGATCCATCCGCGCAACGCTGGTTGTTGCCATGGCCATTCCGACTTCTGTTGTCGCGTCCTTTGTCGCCATGGCAGGGTCCGGCGGGTCGATCAACGTTTTGTCGCTGGCCGGCATCGCCTTCGCTGTCGGCATGGTTGTCGATGCCGCGATCATCGTGCTGGAAAATATTTTCCGATTGCGCCAGCAGGGGGAACCGGCGCGCCAGGCGGCGTTGCAGGGCACCCGCCAGGTCTGGGGCGCGATACTGATTTCATCGCTGACCACTGTACTGGTCTTTATTCCGCTGCTGCTCATGGACCTGGCGGTGGGCAAGCTTTTTCGCGACATCGCGATTGCAATCACCGTGGCGGTCAGCATGTCGTTGCTGGTATCGGTTACAGTCATACCGGCCCTGGCAAGCCGGTTACTTGTCACCCAGCCAGATTCTGTGGGTCGTAACCTCTTCCTGTTGGACCCGCTGGCCCGGCGTTTCGTCACGGGGACGGTGCGCATTACCCGGCTGATCGTGGCAAGCCGGCGCCGGGCGCTGAGCATAACCGCTGTGATCATCGGCGCATCAATGGGCGCCAGCTGGTGGCTGCTGCCGCCGTTGGAATACCTGCCGGAAGGAGACCGAAACCTGATTATCGGCGTCGCATCACCATCTTCGGGTTACAATTTCGAGACCGCCAGGCTGCTCGGCGACCAGATTGAAGGCAAGCTCCTGCCGTTGGTAGCCGGACCCGCTGAGACGATGTCGGGCATTGATGCCCCGCCAACCGCGAGCTATCTCGCGCTCAGTATTCAGCGCAGCCGCATTCGGGCCACGCTCCGCAGTACCGATCCGAAAGACGCAAAAGCGCTACAAAACCTGGTCCGTGACGCGATGCTCGGCTTCCCGGACGTCAATGCCTATGCGTACCGGCCGTCGCTGTTTCGCAATGTCGATGGTGCCAGAACCATCCGGCTGACCGTCAGCGGCGCCGAATTCGATACCATTTTCTCGGTTATCGAGCGTGCCCGAAACCTTGTACATGAAGTCCTGCCGCCGGCCGGGGGCACGAATACAAGCACCACGCCACGGCTGGTCTTCGGCGCTCCGGAAATCCGTGTGCTGCCGGATTCCACACGCCTTGCGGATAACGGCGTAAGCGCCCGTGAACTGGGCCTGACCATCGATGCCTATAACGACGGCATTCGCGTGGACGAGGTTTATGTCGATGGCCGCATCATGAATCTCGTCCTCGCCGGCGACTCCCAGGACGATACCGATACACAGGGTATCGGGGATCTGCCGATCATTACCGAGAACGGCGCCGTCGTTCCCGTTTCATCGCTGGCGACAGTAACCATCACAGCGGGACCGACAACCATACGTCATGAAGAGGGCGTCCGGGCCGCTGTTCTGCGCATCAGTCCCCCGCCCGAAATCATACTGGAAACCGCCCTGAAACTTCTGAAT
>CAXBEC010000130.1:0-7388 GCA_963974145.1 uncultured Alphaproteobacteria bacterium
GCCATCATCGGACCAAACGGCGCTGGTAAATCAACCCTGCTGAATATCTGCGTGGGGCGGCTCGCGCCGGACCGGGGGTCGGTGATGTTCCACGGCGAGGTTCTGACCGGAAAAACGCCATACGAGATCAATCAGATTGGTGTTGCGCGTGTCTTCCAGACACCGGAAATCTTTCCCGAACTGTCCCTGCTGCAGAATGTCATGATTCCGGCATTTGCCAAGCGCGACGGCGCGTTCCGATTCGATGCTTTCGGGTCGTTGAATGGTGAAACCGATATTCGCGAGGCGGCGGAGCGCGCCCTGGATGATTTCGGTCTTGCCGATCTGCAGATGCGCGAAGCCGGCAGCATGTCGCGGGGCGATAAAAGGCGGCTGGAACTGGCCATGTGTCTGGTTCAGCATCCGCGACTGAGCCGACGGCGGGCATGTCCCGCGCCGACACCAACCGGACGATCGATACGCTGATGAAAATCAAGGAACGGGGGATGACGACAGTGATCATCGAACACGATATGCATGTCGTGTTTTCGCTGGCGGACCATATTACGGTATTGGCGCAGGGCATGGTCATTGCCGAAGGTAACCCGGCGGAAGTGCGCGGTAACCCCAAGGTTCAGGAAGCCTATCTGGGTGGGGCGCACGAATGAACGGGCCAGCCACACAGGATACAACCGCAACGGCGCCGCATGCCGAACCCGCCTATTTTTCCGCCTGGGACCTGCATGCCTATTATGGTGAAAGCTATATCGTTCAGGGTGTCAGCTTCAATATCCATGAGGGCGATATTGTCGCGCTGCTTGGGCGGAATGGTGCCGGGAAACCCTCCACGCTGCGCGCCATTGTCCGTATGGACAATCCGCAACTGAAACAGGGTGAAATCTGGCTCGACCACAAGCCGCTGCACGAAATGCAGTCCTGGCAGGCGGCGCGCCAGGGGGTCGGGCTGGTGCCGGAAGACCGGCGGATTATTCCCGGACTGACAGTGGAGGAAAACCTTACCCTGTCGCAGATTGCCCCGCCGCATGGCTGGTCGATCGAGCGTATCTACGATCATTTTCCGCGCCTCGCCGAACGGGCGCGGCAGGAAGCGGTAACCCTGTCTGGCGGCGAACAGCAGATGCTGGCAATCGCCCGGATCCTGGCGCGCGATATCAAGCTGTTGCTGCTTGATGAACCCTATGAAGGGCTTGCCCCGGTTATCGTGCACGAAATCGAGCGAATCCTCGAAGGTGTCAAGGAGCTTGGTATCACAACAGTGATCGTCGAGCAGAATGCCATCGCCGCGCTGCATCTGGCGAACCGGGCGATTATTCTGGATATGGGGCAGGTCGTCTTTGAAGGGCTCGCAAAAGACGTTCTCGAAAATGAAGAAATCCGGCAGGAATACCTCGCCGTTTAACGGTTTCGAGGAATACATCTTGAGGACGCGGGGGCATTGCTGTCCGTTTTTAGGCGATGTGTCTCCGCGTGTGCTGCTATATCCGCCCGGCGCGGGGGAATAGGGCGACTATCCGCAATCCCCCACCATCGCGGTTTTCCGCGATAATGCTGCCGCCGATTCCTTCCGCGTTGCGACGCACGATCCACAGGCCGATACCGAAATGGGTTTCGCGTTTCTGCTCCTGCGGGGGGCGGGCGTCTTCCTCGGGACGGTGCGAATAGTACCTTTCAAAAATGCGCCCCAGCCGGTCGGGTGTCACCCCCGGGCCCTGGTCGGAGACCGTCAGCTCCACCATCTCTTCGACCCGGCGCAATCGCAGTTTCACGATGCCGCCCGGCGGGGTGAAGCTTGCCGCATTCTCGATCAGGTTTTCGACAATGGTTTCAAAAAGCTCGACACTGCCGCGCGATACGAGGCCCGGGTCTATATCGGTCTGCAAGACCTGTCCCTGTTCCGTCATGGATTCCGCCATCTCGCGGCACAGTGACTGGCACAACGCCGACAGGTCCACGGGATCATCGGGTGGGTTCAGTAGGCCTGCCGCGGCCTGATCCATGCGGCGCGCGGCGATGACCAGGGTATCCAACCGGTCGACAGAGCGTTCGATAAATTCAAGGGCGCGGCGGCTGCGCTTGTCCGTTTCGGGGACGCTGCGCTTCAACGGTTCCAGCGATTGGGAAATGACAGCCAGCGGTGTTTTCAGCGCATGGGCATTTTCCTCTGCCGCCTGTACGATGCCACTGGCCGTGGATCGCAGCCCCTGCACCAGCTTGTCGAATTCCTCGGCCACGCCGTCCAGTTCCGGAATCCGGTTCTGTTGAACAAAGGACTGCCCATCGCTACCTGAGGTGCGGATTTGTGCCGCGAGCCTGCGAAACCGGCGCAGGTTGTGCATGACACGGGCAATCAGCCAAACGACGACGGCCGCCATCAGGGCGTAAACCAGCGCGGCGATCTGTACCTGCGGTGAGGCCCAGAATGGACGCTGGGCTTCCGCCAGAGGGGACGCGGCCAGGGACTGGGCGGTGATGACTATCCAGCAGCCGGAGTCCAGATTCCGGGGAGTAATGGAGGTGGTTATTTCAACCTCGCCGCGCGGGTTCATATAGTTCAGCGCGGTGGTGTCGTTGGCGGCGCAGGACTCATCCAGCCGGTCGAAAACGCCGCTGCGCGCCAGCTCTGCCCGCTCCGCTTCCAGATACTCCGCCGGGACCGTCGGCGCTGAGGCAACATAAAAAAAGCCGTTCGCGGCGGCGCTGCCACGGGGCCGGAACAGGACCTTGACCTTCTTGCCTGGTGACTCAAATTGCGCCAGGGCGTCCGCCAGGGCGCCGGGCGCGCTGGGTTGGAAGGCTTCAAGGGCAGGCAGGATGGCCTCGCCGACGAGCCGCCCCTGTTCACGGACGCTTTCCAGCAGCAGCTCCGCACGCTGACGGTCGGCAAGGCGAAACTGGGTGTACAGGATTATGGGGACGAGCAGAAAGATCGCGGTGAGCAGCGCGAATGTCGCGGTCATGGAGCGCCAGGCCCGGCGCGGATTGTCCGACATGGTTCTTTGCTATCCCGTCTCGCCGCGCCAGCGGTAGCCGTGGCCCGGATCGTCCTCGATAGCGCTGCACGCTGCGTCTACATCCCGGAACTTGCCCTGGATGCGCCGGATACAGTTGCGGATGCTGGCACGGTAGCCATCATCGCCGGGGCCGGCACCTTCACCATGTGCGGCAGCGTATAAATCCCGGGCGCGGACGTTTTCTTTTTCGTGCTCGACAAGACAACGGACGATGCCGAACTCGACGGCGTCCAGCGTAACGGTTTCACCCTTCCACTGTGCCGTCATATCGGCGAGGTCGAGCAGCAGGGGGCCCGCTTCCACATGGCGCCGTGCGGGTCGGGCCGCGTCGCGCCGGTTCGCCAGAATCAACTCGATACGTTTCTGCAGAATCGGGAAGCTGCGAGATTTCTCGACAAAATCGACCGCGCCGGAGGACAGGGCCGCTTCTTCGTATATCTGGTCGCTGAGATGGGTCAGGAAAATGATCGGGGTGTCTACGCTGTCGCGACGCAACTGGCGCAACACGTCGATGCCGTTTATCTGAGGCATCTTCCAGTCCAGCAGGATCAGGTCCGGCGGAGCTCCGTCCTTGAAATATGCCAGCACGGCGGTACCGCTATCAAAACCGGTTACCGCAAAGCCGGCATCCTCTAGATTGCCGGTCAATGATTCACGGAACAATTCGTCATCATCGACGACGAAAATCCTTGGGGTACTGGCGCCGTCAGCCGGTAAGTCGTTCATCGTGTTTCGCCTTGATGCGGCCGATGCATCCGGCCGCTTCTGGCCCGGTGGCCGGTTTGCCATCGGCTGATACGCCGTAGGACAGTGCGCGGAAGTCGCGCTCCTTCAAATCCATGTAAAAGAACACCTCCAGCCTACAGCCGGTAGCATCGAACTGCCAAACCGTCGCGGGCCTGTCGTCGCGCACCATGCTGGGTTCACCAAGCAGGTCACGGGTCTGCTCGCGGCTCTTGCCGACCAGTGAGTCGGGATCAAGCTCCGGAATTGCGGCGCTTTTCACAGCGCCTGACGCAACGCGTGGCTCAGGGCGCCGGGCCGGGGGCCTGGGCAATGGCGCGGCGGCCGGCGATGCTGTCGCTACCTGCGGCGTCAGTATCTGCGGCGCCACGGAAGTCGGCGCGACCTGTTTGGCGTCGCTGACACAACCCACCAGCCCGACTGCCAGCAGTATCGTCGCAAACCGCCCAACCGCCGTATTCATGTCCACTCCATTCATCGCGCAACTGGTTTCCGTTCACTTATCCACCATAGTCTCGCAGAATGGCGAAATGACTTCCAATCCAATCGCGACGCCAAGCCGTGGCGCGGAAGATCCAACGCAATTACGACAATTGCCATGGTCTTTTAACGTAAACGATCTAAGTTTGTTCCCCGTCCCGGCATATGTCTACTGGAGTGGTGAAAATCGCAACGCAAATCGAAATGATCGAAGTTACGCCCGGCGTCACCTGGATAGAGGTGGCGGCGGCAGATCTGCGGCTGTTGTGCGGTTGCCCGGCGGATGTGGTGAAGCATCTGATGCGCAAGGACCTGATCCGGCCCTGTCAGGTCGGCGGCGTAGTTGCGGAAACCGGGCCGAATGCCATCCTGCTGTCAGATACAATGCTGCAGCAGGGCGAATTTGCGAATCTGGCAGAATTCCCGGTACTTCAGATGCTGTACAAGCAGGGCATGCTGCTGCCCGGGCATCCCAACAACACGGGCGCCAAGCCGCTGATTATCGGCATCGGCAAGCAGCTTCGCGCTCAGCTGGATTACATCTACCGGGGCAATTACGGACTGGTCTCGGAAGCGGAGCTGATGGATGCCGGGCTCGACGCGGCGGCAGCACATGACGCGATGCGGGTGAAGCTGCATTTCGCTTTCGGCAATATCCGCGATGCCGACGAACTGCTCGACTGTATCGAATTGAACAATGACCGTCGGGAAATCCGCAATGGCGTGACGATCCGGCGGACGGCGTTGAATTGCTACGATATTGAATATGAGAACGAATCCGTCACGGTCGATCTGAATCAGGATGATCCCGACGGTTATCATTCGCCTTATGCGCTGGGGGCGCACCGCGCACCGCGGGAATATTTTTCGGTCGTGCATTCGGGTGAAGGCGACGGCTGGGATATCAACCGGCCGTCCATGGGGAGCCTGATCTCCTTTCAGGGGCGGTTTTACCTGGTGGATGCGGGGCCCAACCTCAGCGCCATCCTGCAGTCACTCAGCATCAGCGTGAATGAACTGGAAGGCATCTTCCACACCCATTCCCATGACGACCATTTCGCCGGCCTGACGACGCTGATCCAGGCCGACCACAAACTGCGCTATTTCGCGGTGCCGGCGGTTCGTACGGCGGTCACCAAGAAACTGGCGGCGCTGACCGAAATCGAGGAATGGCAGTTCGAGACCTATTTCGACACGGTCGACCTGAAACCGGATATCTGGAACGACGTGAACGGGCTGGAAGTCATGCCGGTGATGTCGCCGCATCCGGTGGAAACGTCGATCTTTCATTTCCGCGCTGAAAGCCCGGAAGGATACAAGAGCTACTCGCATCTCGCCGATATAGCGGCGTTCCGCGTACTCGACAAAATGGTGACGGAGGATCCGGACAAGCCGGGCCTGTCGCCGGATCGCAACGCGGCGGTGCGCGCCAGCTATCTGTCCTTTGCCCATCTGAAAAAAATCGATATCGGCGGCGGCATGATCCATGGTGATGCGGTGGATTTTGACCGCGACCCCTCTGACAAGGTGGTGCTGGCCCATGTCGCGCGGCCGCTGAGCATCGATGAGCGACAGATCGGTTCCGGCGCGGATTTCGGTACCAATGACGTGCTGATCGAAGGCCGCCAGGACTATCTGCGGCGGCAGGCTTTCGACTATCTGCAGAGCTATTATCCGGAACTGCCCAATTCGCGGCTTGAAGTGCTGCTGAACAATGCGTTGATCACATATAACCCGCAGGAAATCCTGATCCGGCGGGACCGGCCGGTGGATGAACTGCTGCTTATCCTTTCGGGGACGGCGGAGGCATTTGAAGAAGGTGTTCCACAGCCCACGCGCGTCGCTGCCGGTGAGCTGTTCGGCGAGCTTGAGGCGCTTCAGGGCACCCCGTCGACACGTACGCTGCGCGCCAAGAGCTTCCTGCACGCGCTATCGATCCCGCGCGACCAGTACGCCGCATTTATTGACCGCCATGGCCAGCGCGCGGTGGCGGAGGAACTGGCGGAAAAGCGCGACTGGTTACGTCGGTGCTGGCTGTTCCGCGACAATCTCGGCTGTGTCGTGCTGAATCGTATCGCCATTGGCCTGTCCCGGGCGGAACTGGAGGACGGGCCCGTGCCGGAGACCGAAGCGGATGCCGGCGTGCTGCGGCTGGTGAATGAAGGGATCCTGAAACGCATGGTCGGCGGGGCCGTGGTGGAGACGGTTCAGGATGGCGATTTTTTCAACGAGGAGCGCTGTTTCGCCAAGAAGGCGAACCCGTCTGAACTCCATGCTATCGGTTCGGTGACATTATGGGATATCGACGCACCGTTCATTGCCGACATCCCTATCGTGCGCTGGAAGATCCTTGAACTGTCCCGCCGTCGCCTGCAGCTTACCGGCGACGCGGCTGTTACCGCAAAGGCGGCAGCGGCCGGTCCATAGGAGGCGTGGCCTGACAGAACCGCTATTCGATCAGGTCGCCGATATCGACATTCAACGCTGCTGCGAGCAGGCGATAAACCCGTGTCGACCCACCTCGCTTTCGTGTTTCGATCTGTGACAGATAGGTTGCGTTAAGGCCCGTCTGTGCGGCCAGCTCCTTTTGCGACAGGCCGCGGTGATTTCGGAACACCTTGACCGGGTGGTCCCCATCCAGCAACCGGTCCATGACCGCGAGCGGCATGGACTCATCATCGCCGAAACTGTCGTCGTCCTGAATCAGTGAATTGTCATGGTCCCTGAACGCGGAATCGTCGATCAATCCCTGCAAGGCGTTCAGGGTGGCTGTGTCATGGAGCCGGATGCCATCGCCTGATTCCATGTTGGCCTGCTGGTCTTGCGCCGAGGCCAGACGCCGTAACCGCATAAACAATGGCCATGGCAAGACCGCAAAGGCGGGCGGCCCCGTCGCCGGCACGGGGATGACCCAGTCCATGGTATCACTCTGCCCTATGGCCGGTGTTTCCGCTTCCGTATCGGCTTCCTCGTCCATCATGACCCGAAACCTTTGCGTTGCGACCGATATTTCCTGTTCACTATAGCTTAAAGCTATGATCATGTCGCTGTTTTCCTGGTCGTGTCGGACGCCACGCAGTGCCAGGTTCAGACGGCGGCGGTGTAGGGGGGCGCCGGATCGTATTCAATCCGCTTCTGGACGTCGCGGGCGAA
>CAXBEC010000131.1:0-7382 GCA_963974145.1 uncultured Alphaproteobacteria bacterium
GCCCTGGACCGTTTACGAGGCCGTTCGACCGGCGATTGAACGGTTCCGGTGGGGGCAGCGCTTTGACCGATTCTGGGCGCTGGGCTGGGCCGGCGCCTATCTTTCGTTTTTCCTGTGCATCGCGGCAGGGGAATTTGCGTTCTGGGGCGAATTCGCCAGCCGGTTCGATTTCATCGCCGTCGATTACCTGGTTTATACTCATGAAGTCATCGGTAACATCCGGGAAAGCTACCCGGTCTGGGCCTGGGTGGCAGGGATATTTCTCATCTGCCTGCTGGCCTGCCGAGTGACCTGGCCCCGCGCAGGCGGACCCGTTCGATCCTGGCCGGCGCGCTGGGCGCTGGTGGGCGTGATGGGTTTTGCCGCTTTTGCCGGCACCAGCGTTCTGGAACAGGAATTTGCCGAATCGCATCCGAACAGCTTTGTCGGACAGCTTTCGAACAACGGCATCTTCGCCTTCGTTCATGCGTTCCGGCACAATGAACTGGATTATGCCCGCTATTATCCCGTGATGCCGGCCGCCCGGCTCGCCTCGGTGACGCGCAAGCTCGTGCGGCAGACGAATACCAGCTTTCTGGATGGCGACGGCATTGACCGGGATGTTCAGGCCTACCGTCCCAAACGGGCAGTCAACGTCGTATTGATCAGCGTGGAAAGCCTTTCTGCGGAATATCTGGGCATCTTCGGGAACAACCAGGGCCTGACTCCGGAGCTCGACCGGCTGGCGGCGGAAGGGTTGCTGTTCACCAATTTCTACGCGACCGGGACCCGCACCGTGCGCGGGCTGGAAGCCCTGTCTATCGGCACACCGCCGACACCGGGACAAAGCATCGTGCGCCGCCCAGACAATAACGGGCTCGAAAATATCGGTGAAGAGCTCGGTGAAAACGGCTGGCAGCCTTACTGGATCTATGGCGGTTACGGGTTCTTTGACAACATGAACGCCTATTTCGGTTCGAACCATTACACGGTTGTCGATCGCTCCGCCGCCGCGGATACGGGTATCCCGCTGCACCATGAAAACATCTGGGGGATTGCGGACGAAGACCTGTATTCGCTGGCGCTCGCCAATTTTGACCGCCTGAATGAGAAGGGCGAGACGTTCTTCGCCCATATCATGACCACCTCCAACCACCGGCCTTACACCTTCCCCGAAGACCGGGTCGATCTGGAGCAGGGGCATCGGGAGGGCGCGGTGAAATATACCGACTGGGCTATAGGTGATTTCATTCGCCGGGCGCGGGACAAGCCGTGGTTCGCCAATACGCTGTTCATCCTGACCGCAGACCATACGGCAAAGGCGTCGGGCCGGACCGACCTCCCAACTTCGCGATACCATATTCCGATGATCTGGTATGCACCCGCCCTGATCGAACCCGGAATCATGCCGCGCCTGATGAGCCAGATCGACCTGCCGCCGACCCTTCTGGGTTGGCTCGGCCTCGGTTATCACAGTCGCTTCATGGGGTACGATATGGCGGTGCTGGAACCAGGCCGCGAACGCGCGTTCATCAGCACGTATCAGAAACTGGGCTATCTGAAGGGAAACCGGCTGGTCATTCTGGATGTGAACCGGCCGCCGACTGCCGGACCGGGATTGGGAAGCGGAACGACAGCGCCTGACGATGCGGTGCTGATCGACGAGGCAATCGCCTGGTATCAGAGCGCCAGTGCGCTGTTCCGTAATGGCGGCTTGAAGGACCTGGATCGGCCGGTTGCGTCAACGGTGCCGCAAAAATGACATTGCGGCCCGCCGTGTGGTTGCCGCTCGCAATCCTGCCGGTGATGTTGCTGATCTTCGAACCGACGGGTCTGGATTTTTATCTGCAGGATATCGTCTGGGACCCAACGGGCGGAGGGCACTGGGTCATCGATGCGCATGCCGAATGGCCAAGGTTGCTGTTCTATCGCATTCCCCGCTGGATCGTCATGGGGGCGGGCGTGTCGGCGGTGCTGGTCTGGCTGGCCGGGTTTCGCATCGAATCATGCCGGTGCTGGCGGCGCCGAAGCCTGTTCGTTGCCTTGTCCATTGCCCTCGTGCCCGGCGCGGTCGGCGCGCTGAAAGCATCGACAAATGTGCACTGCCCTACCCAGTTGACGCGCTATGGAGGCGACGAACCCTATGACGGCATTGCCGCACGGCTGTTTCATCCCGTCGAGACGGCAACGCGCGGTCGCTGTTTCCCCGCCGGCCATGCGTCCGGTGGCTTTGCGTTACTGGCGTTGGGCTGGATTGCCGAAACCCGCCGGTTCCGGTTGGTGGGCTGGAGCTTTGGCCTTTTGGCCGGTACCGTGTTGGGTGCATATCAGATGGCCAAGGGCGTGCATTTCATGTCGCATACGCTGGCAACGATGCTGCTGGCCATTGCGATAACAGCCGGCCTTGCGACTGTAATCTGGCCGAACCGGTTGGCTGTACCTAATATGGATGCCTGAGTCCTTGCCGGAGAAATGACAATGCCCGAATTCCTGGTCGGCGCGGCAGCCTGGCAGCGAATAGGCGTGGTGTTGCTCGCCGTGGTCCTGGCGCATCTGCTGGTCAGGCTGATTCGGGTTGCGACGGTCCGGGCGATGTCCAGCAGCCTGGCGTACCAGATCAACAAGACGCGTACCGTGGTCAGCCTGGTCTCCAGCGCGCTTGTGTTCGCATTGTATTTTTCGGCAATCGGCTTTGCCCTGTCGGAATTCGGCGTACCGGTGACGACCTATTTCGCGAGCGCTTCCATCATCGGGCTGGCGGTGGCGTTCGGGTCACAGGGGCTGGTTCAGGACGTGGTCAGCGGGTTGACGGTGGTGTTCACCGACCTGCTCGATATCGGCGATATGGTAGAGATCACCGGACAGGTCGGCGTTGTCGAACGGTTTGGTATGCGGTTTACCGTATTGCGCAATCCGCTGGGGGCGGAAGTGTTTATCCCGAATCGCAACATCGCCAATGTCGTGGTTTATCCACGCGGCTATGTTCGCTGCATTGTCGATGTCGTGCTGCCGGTCGATGCAGATATGGCGGACAGGATCGAGGAGACTGCGCGCGTTGTAACCAGCACAGCGATAGAGCAATACCCCGGCATATTGCGCGCGCCGCCGGAAGTGGCCGGCCGAACCAGCACGCAATCCGGCAAGACATACCTGCGGATAAAGTTCCGGATCTGGCCCGGACGCGGCGGGCCGCTCGAAGCGCTTTTTCAGAAAGAAATGCTGCAATCCCTAAAGAAGATCGATCCGGATTATGCCGACTGGATGGTCGCGGTAAATTACGAGGTGGAACGTTATACGCCCCCAGCCCCGCGCCGGCGTTTGACCACGGGGTGACCTCCAGCGTTTCTGCGGAAATCCTTTCTCGCCAGAGGCGGCAGACTCAGGCATGTTTTGCCACGGAACGTCAGGACCGCTAGCGGAATATGGAAACAGAACCAAATATAATCTGGCTGGGATTTGCCGGCAGCCTGGTTGCGGGGCTCGCGACGGGTGTTGGTGCGCTCGGCGTATTCTTCATTCGGACGCTGTCCGACAAGCTTGAAGATTCGATGCTCAGTGTCGCAGCGGGGATCATGCTGGCCGCGTCTTTCTTTTCGCTGCTGCTGCCGGCGATCGAACATGGCGAGGCGCTGTTCCATAACCGGGTGCTGGCGGTTGCGATCGTCATTACGGGGCTGCTGTTGGGCGCGATTGCCCTGTTCCTGATGCATCGCTATGCGCCGCATGAGCATTTTATTTCCGGCCGAGAAGGACCGGACAGCGCCACGTTGAAACGGATATGGCTTTTCGTCATTGCCATCACGATCCACAATTTTCCCGAAGGTATGGCGGTGGGTGTCGGCTTTGCCGGCGGCGACACAAAAAACGGTATGACGCTCGCGACCGGCATCGGCATACAGAATATTCCCGAAGGGCTCGCCGTGGCGGTGTCGATGCTGACGGCGGGTTATTCCAGGATGCAGGCCTTTCTGGTCGCATTCGCAACCGGGCTGGTGGAACCGGTCGGCGGCTTGTTCGGCAGCGTTGCGGTCTGGGCGGCCGCGCCGCTGATGCCACTGACGCTGGGTTTTGCGGCGGGGGCCATGCTGTTCATCATCAGCGATGAAATCATTCCCGAAACCCACCGCAAGGGCTTTGCCAGTCTGGCGACGTTTTCGCTAATGGGTGGCTTCGCGCTGATGATGTTCCTGGATGCTACCCTTGGTTAATTCTGAACCGCAGGCGCGTTGCCTTGTTTTATTTTGGCGGGCGCGTATGGTCACGCTGGCGACATTCAGGGGTATCGGTATTGCGGGATTTCGGGTTACCACGACGTCACAGTTTGTTTGATATGGCATTACCACCTGTAATTGTCATATCGGTCTGCATCTGATGTTTTCCATTCGCAATATCCTGATTGCCGGTATCATCGGCCTGCAGCTTGTGACGGCAGGCGCAATTATTCTGTCGTCTCATTTGACGACAGACAGGGTGCTGGTCGGTCACGCCCGGTCCCTTATGTCTCATCTGTCGATTGAAACCGCACAGCATGCAGAAGTCTATCTTTCGCTGGCGCGGGAAACGGCAGACCTGACACAGCAGCTTGCCAATTACGAGGTGATCCGGAATGCAGATCAGGATGGGATGGAGGCCTATTTTCTCAAACAACTCAACCTTCGTCCTTCCTTCGCCGGAATATATTTCGGGTCGTCGGACGGCAGTTTTACATATGTGAAACGCGATGATGACCGTTTCGAAAACGGGTATCTCACAAAATTCATTCGCTGGATCGACGGCAAGCGGACCGTTGAGCGGATATGGCGTGATTCCGGTTTCAGCGAACAGGGCAGGGATAAGGATTCGGATGACGGTTACGATCCGCGGACTCGTCCCTGGTTCAAGGACTCGATTGCATCAGAAGGGCATATCTGGACACAGCCCTATATATTCTTCACCTCACGCAAGCCCGGGATCACATCCGCAAATCCTGTTTTTGGTTCTGATGGCGCCAGTATCGGGGCTGTAGGTGTCGATATCGAAATAGACGGGCTCTCGGAATTCCTTGCGTCGCTGGAAATCAGCGAGAATGGTCGGGCACTGATTCTGAACCATAATGGAGACGTTATCGCGTTTCCGGACCGCGATATGATAAAGAATGCGCGCCGTGATGCATCCAATCAGCCGGCATTCCCCAGGATAGATGACTTTGGCGATCCGGTTGCCCGTATGGCCTACCAGTCTCTGGGCCGTCCCGCCGGTGATTATTTTGTCGAAGAGCCGGTGTTCAACAGCTTTGTCATGGATGGCGCGACATATCTGGTGTCCTTCATACCGATCCTGCATCCGGAACTGCCATGGTCGATCGGTATCTATCTGCCCAAAGATGATTTTCTTGGCGTTTTTAAGGAAAACAGGCGCCAGAATATTTACATCGCGGTGGTGATTACGCTGATTGCCTGCCTTTTAGGTGTTTTTCTGTGGCGCGGCATTTCCAGGCCATTGACCGAATTGCAGGCCCATGCACGGGTGGTCCGCGATGGCAATTTCGAACCGACGCCGGAAATCAGCAGCACCTATGTTGAAATCCGCGAAATGGTTCAGAGTTTCGACCGCATGGTTGGCGGATTGCGGGAACGGGACAGGCGGACCGCCGAGCTGACGAACTCCCTGAACGAAAGCGAAGCCCAGTTACGCCAGGCCCAGAAGATGGAGGCGATGGGGCAGTTAACCGGCGGTCTGGCGCATGACTTCAATAACCTGCTCGGGGTCGTCATCGGTAACCTCGATTTCCTGCGCGAGAAGCTGGAAACCCAGCCCGACAACCGCGCTATGGCAGACAGCGCAATTCATGCCGCCCTGCGAGGGGCCGATCTAACACAACGGCTTCTTGCTTTCGCGCGCCGTCAGCGGTTGAAGCCAGCGGTTGTCGACCTCAATGCAATGGTTGCGAACATGTCCGGTCTGATGCAGCGGACACTGGGGGAGACGATTACCGTTGAAACCAGAATGCAGTCGGATTTGTGGACGATGAAAGTCGATCCGACGCAAATGGAAACGACGCTGCTCAATCTCGCCATGAATGCCCGGCATGCCATGCAGGATGGTGGGACACTGACAATCGAAACCCGGAATGTCGTACTTGATCGCCGGGTAGAACACGTGCCGGAAGATGTCCGGCCGGGCGAATATGTCATGGTGGTGGTACGCGATACGGGGGTTGGCATGTCGCCGGCAACGTTAGCGCATGTCTTCGAACCATTTTTTACGACGAAGGCTGTGGGCGAAGGGAGTGGCCTGGGCCTGAGCATGGTGCATGGTTTTATCGGGCAATCGCAGGGTTATATTTCCATCCAGAGTGCCGAAGGCGAGGGTACCGAAATCTGTCTCTATTTTCCGGCAGCGCAGGAAAAGGCGCCAGCCGTCTCGACCGACGAAATGCCTGTCGAACAGTTGCACGGTGCCGGGCAAACGATTCTTATCGTCGAAGACGACCCGGAGGTAAGAGCCGTTGCCGTGACAATGATTTCGAGCCAGGGGTATCAAATCCTTGAAGCGGCGAGCGGCCCGGAGGCGCTGTCGCTACTGGATAAGAACGCCGATATCGATGTCCTGTTTACCGATATGGTGTTGCCGGACGGCATGAACGGTGCCGAACTGGCGGCGCAGATCCTGTCGCGCCAGCCGGACATCAAGGTATTGTACACAACCGGTTACAGTGATGCGGCCGCGGCGCCGTCCAACCGGTCGGATACCATGGACATCATCGCAAAACCATACCGGCGGCGGGAGCTGGCGCAGCGACTGCATGCCATATTGCACGCGGAAACATAAGTGGTATCAGCCCTGTTCCGGCTCGTATTTTGATAGCGAATGAACGCACTGGAGAGCACATGACTGGCAATTTCGTTACCCATCTGGAATGTTCGATTACCGGCAAGCGGTATGAGGCGGGCAAGGTTCATGGCCTGTCGGAAGCAGGCCGTCCGCTTCTGGTGCGTTATGACCTGGAACGGCTGGCGGCCGAAGTCAGCAAGGAAGACATCGCCGCATCCGACGCGCCGGGATTCTGGCGTTATGCGCCGTTCCTCCCCGTGGACAATCCGGTTAACCGTATTTCGCTGGGCGAAGTGGTGACGCCGCTGATCCCGCTTGACCGTTCCGCCGCGGGGCTGGGCGCAAAACCGGGGAAGGCTATCGTGAAGGACGAAGGGCGCCTGCCGACCGGCTCGTTCAAGGCGCGCGGCTTGTGCCTTGCGGTATCGATGGCAAAGGAATTCGGGCTCGACCATCTGGCAATTCCCACCAACGGCAATGCGGGCGCGGCGATGGCGGCCTATGCGCGCCGCGCCGGCATTCGCGCCACCGTGCTGTGCCCGGAAGACACACCGGATATCAATATCCGCGAAATCCAGCTGCAGGGCGCG
>CAXBEC010000132.1:0-7372 GCA_963974145.1 uncultured Alphaproteobacteria bacterium
AGCCCTGCTGGAGGACTCGGTGCCGCCGAAGGAGGAGGTCTACGCCTATCTGACCAAGGACCTGCAGGAAAACACGGTCGTACCGGTCTTCATCGGCGCGGCGGAACAGAATGCCGGGGTCCTGCGACTGATGAAGGCGCTGCGGCATGAAACGCCCGAACCGTCGGTCACCCTCGCACGGCTGGGCGGCGCGGATGGTGAGCCGTTGGCGCAGGTTTTCAAGACTTATCATTTGCCGCGTGCCGGCAAACTGTCGCTCGCGCGGATCTGGCGGGGCAGAGTCGATGACGGCACGCATTTCGGCGATCACCGGGTCGGCGGCCTGTATCATCTCATGGGCTACAGCCAGGAAAAACTGAGCCAAGCGGACGCCGGCGATGTCGTGGCGCTGGGCCGGATGGAAAACGTCCGGACCGGCGACGTGCTCACCGCGGACGGCGTTACGGCGGGTGCCATGGATTGGGTCAAACCGCTGAAACCGGTCTATTCCCTGGCGATTCATCCCGAAAAGCGGGACGACGAAGTCAAGATGTCGGCGGCAATGACCCGATTGCTGGAGGAAGACCCGTCACTGGTCATCGAACACGATCCTGAAACGCACCAGATGCTGCTGCGCAGCCAGGGTGATATCCACCTGCAGGTTGCGACCGAGAAGCTGCGCGATCGTTACAACGTGTCCGTGACCACGGCAATTCCGCAGGTTCCCTACAAGGAAACCATCCGCAAGCCGATAAAGCAGCATGCCCGGCACAAGAAACAGAGCGGCGGACATGGTGAATTTGGCGATGTGCAGGTTGAAATCAAGCCGTTGCCGCGCGGCAACGGGTTCCGCTTCGATGAGGTCATCCATGGCGGCTCGGTACCGAAAAACTATATTCCGGCGGTCGAGGCGGGGGTAAAGGAATATCTCACCGAAGGGCCGCTCGGCTTTCCCGTTGTTGATGTTTCCGTCACCCTGTTTGACGGACAGGCCCATGCGGTCGACAGTTCCGACATGGCGTTCCGCCGTGCCGGAATCCTGGCGATGAAAGACGGCCTGCCGCAATGTTCGCCCGTCCTGCTGGAACCGGTCTGCCGGGTGAAGGTGTCGATCCCGAATGAATTCACGGCCAATGCGCAAAGCGTCATTTCCCGGCGGCGCGGGCAGATTCTGGGATTTACGCCGAAAGAAGGCTGGGCGGCATGGGACGAAGTGGACGCTTATATGCCACAATCGGAACTGCATGACCTGATCGTCGAACTGCGCTCGCTGTCGCAGGGGATCGGGTCCTACGAATGGCAATTTGACCACCTGAACGAACTGGCCGGGCGCGAAGCCAGCCAGGTCCTGGAAGCAAGGAAGGAAACCGGATGATCGACACGGACAAGGCCGCCGCCGCCCTTATCGAGGCGCGACAGGGGAGCAGGATACTGGACAGTTTTCCGGGCGGCAGCTTTCCCGTGGATGTCGATGAAGCCTATGCCGTGCTGGACAGCATCGCCGCACAGATGACAGTACCGGTCGTCGGCTGGAAGGCGGCACTGACCAATGACGAGATCATGGCCAAGATGAACGCGACGGCACCGGCCTGTGGCCCATTATTCGAACCCTATGTTTCGACATCGCCGATGACAGTAAGCCTGCCGGCTGCATCCAATCGGGGTCTCGAATGCGAATTCGCATTCCGCATGGCAACAACGCTGGCGCCGCGCGCCGCACCCTATACCGACGCGGAAGTGGCGGCGGCTGTCGCGACCATGCATCCGGCAATGGAAGTCGTGGATGTGCGGGTGAAGGACGGATTCGCGAATGGCGCCCGCGGTATTATCGGTGATTTCTGCGCCAACGCGGCACTGGCACTCGGCCCGGGTATCGATAACTGGCAGGGAATCGACCTTGCGGCAAAGGAAGTTGAGTTGCGGATTGACGGCGTGCATGCCGTGACCGGAATCGGCAGCGCCGTACTGGGCAATCCGCGCAATTCGCTGACCTGGGTCGCGAATTTCCTGTCCGGCCGCGGCATTGCGCTGGAAGCCGGCCATGTTGTGACGACCGGCAGCACGATGGGTATCCACCCGGCCCCGGCGGGCAGTACGGCAATCGCCGATTTCGGCGAACTGGGTCAGGTGGAAATTACCTTCGCGTAACCCGTTCACTACCCTTTGATTTGGTACAGGGCGGCGTTACCCGTAAATTGATCAAACTGGGAAAATTCGCGGGAAAGGAAGGCGCATGCATGTGATCCGAAAAAAAGGTTGGGAATTGCCGGAATCGGCGGCAACGGACGAATCCGTCTTCCTGCGGCGGCGTGAACTGGTAAAGGCGATGGGGCTGGCGCCGGCGTTTCTGGCCGCGTCCAGCCTGCCCGGTTTCGCCGCGGGCGATCCTACGGCCGATCTGTATCCGGCGACGCAAAATCTGCGTTACCGGCTGGACCGTCCTCTGACCGAGGAAAAATGGGCGACGACCTATAACAATTTCTACGAATTCGGTTCCCACAAGCAGATTTCCGAAACCGCGCAGGCGCTGAAGATCCGGCCCTGGACCGTGACTTTCGACGGCCTTGTCGAAAAGGAAATGACCGTCGATTTCGACGATCTGATCCGCAAAATGCCGCTGGAGGAACGCCTGTACCGGCACCGCTGTGTCGAGGCATGGTCGATGTCCGTGCCCTGGTCGGGCTTCCCGATGAAGGCGCTGGTCGACTTCGCCAGACCGCTGAGCCAGGCCAAATACGTCGTGATGCAGACCCAGGCGGACAAGGAAACCATGCCGGGGCTGAAGGAGTTCTGGTATCCATGGCCCTATACCGAAGGGCTGACGATCGAGGAAGCCACCAACGAACTGGCCTTTATCGCGACCGGGTTGTACGGCAAGCCGATTCCCAAGCAGAACGGCGCGCCGCTGCGCCTGGTGACGCCCTGGAAATACGGTTTCAAATGCATCAAGTCGCTGGTCCATATCACCTTTACGGATGAACGGCCGGTCGGTTACTGGGAGAAGCTGCAGGGCGCCGAATACGGTTTCTGGGCGAATGTGAATCCGGAAGTACCGCATGCCCGGTGGAGCCAGGCCGATGAGCGCGTGCTCGGTACCGATGAACGGGTGCCCACCCTGTTGTATAACGGCTATACGGAATTTGTCGCCGACCTGTACAAGGACATGAAGGGCGAAAAGCTGTTCATGTAGGGGAAACCCCTGCAGGGTTTCTACGAAACTGGTCATTAACCTGACGCCATGCATAATCCCCATGGGGGCGTGCGACGGCGAGGGGAATGTTGCTGGTGGAAGGCGAGTTTTCGGTTCTGGTTGAAAAATCTGGCGCTATCTTCGAAGTGGATGGTGCGCCTGATGTCGTCCGCTCCATGCTTCCCCTGAATCTCGAAGCGGCCAATCTTTACCGCCTGTTTCCCAGGGATCAGCAGGAATTTGCCGGCGAAGTCCTCTCGCTGGGGGCCAGCAATACCGAAGGTCGGATAACCGGCATCACGCTCGTCAGCCTGCGGGGCGCGCGCTCGCAAGTCCATCTCACCGTTCAGCCGGCCGAACCGGGCCGGTGGTGGTTCCATTTTGTCCCGGCAATGGCGGAATCGATTCACCCGCCGTCGATGATCTGGGTCGATTACTTCGATTCGGTCAGTTATCTGGTCGACCATGCACCGGAAAAGCCCATTGAGCTGATGATGCTCAGCTTCGCGGCGCTGGAAGATACGGATGTGAACGAGCGTCTTGGCAAGGATGGTATGGAGGACCTGCGCGCCGCCATCGAAGCGAAACTGAGCAGCCATGCCATCGATGGCAATGTCGGCCGCCTCGGCAACAGCAGCTATGCCGTTGTCTATGATGCCGACGACGACATGGATGACATCGTGGACGATGTCACTGCCGCCACGGGGGACATGGGCATTGGCGCCGATGAACTGGGGCTGCGGACGCGGACGCTCGCGCTGGATACGCCGGAACCGGGAAACGAGTCCGTACAGACCGCGCTGGCGCATATCCGCAACTCTTTCCTGGGCGACGATGACGACGACGATTTTGGCAGTGACGCCACGAGCCTGACCGGGGTCCTGGGGCAGATAGAGCTCAGCAAGACCCGTTTCCTGGCGGCCCTCGAGGCCGGTGATATCGCGCTGGCGCATTACCCCGTCGTCGCCCTGGACGATGGGGTCACCGCGCTGCACCTCGTCCACGGTACGCTCATCGTGGATGGCGAACCGGTGGCGGCCGGCCAGCGTCTCATCCTTGGTGACTATCCCGGCCTGACGCTGCAGCATGACCTGACAATGGTGCGCGAAGCCGTGCTGGAAATTGCCGCGACCCGGAAAAGCGGGAAGACCCCCGTTCCGGTGATTATCGATATCAACGCGGCGGCGCTGGCCGATGATACGTTCGTTCCCAGCGTCGCGCAGATGCTGCAGGTTGCCGCCGTAACCCCTGCGACGATCGGGTTTCGGGCGCTGTCGCTCGATCTGGCGAAACAGTCGCTGCCCAGTTTCCAGAACCTGCTGCAGCTGTTGAAACGCGGGCATAGCGTCTGGCTGACGCGCTTTGCGAATGCGGTGACGGATGCGACGCTGGATGGCGCCTTTGTCGAAGTAACGGTCACCTATCTGCAGCGGCTTTGCGACAATCCGGAAGGCCGCGATCTGGTCTCGCAATTGCTGCAGGTCTGGCGTAATGCCGGGGTCCGGCTGGTCGCTGTGGATGTGCAATCACCCGACCAGCGTGCCTTCGTGAAAGACCTCGGTATCGGCTACGCCATCGGCCCTGCCGCGGCGGGTTGACCCGCGGCCGGCCGTGTCAGTCCATCTCCATCGTGCCTTTCAGCTTGCGGGATCGAACATACCGCTTGATCAGCGGTGTACCGATCAGGAGCACGATGATGGCGATGATGGCCAGCGAGACGGGCCGGGTGAAGAAAATCATCGGATCGTTGCGCGAAATCACCAGCGAGATGGTCAGGTTCTTTTCCAGCAAAGGGCCCAGAATCAGCGCCAGCGATGCGGGCGCCAGCGGGATGCCGAGCTTCTCCATGAAATAACCCAGCAGACCCATGGCGAAGAGCACGCCGATATCAAAGGTGCTGTTGTTGATAGAGTACACGCCCGCCACGGTGATCGACAGGATCAGCGGCGCCAGCAGGTAAGGCGGGATCAGCAGCACGCGGGCAAATACCCGCGTCGCCAGCAGACCGCCCAGGGGAATGATCAGGAAGCCGGTGAACAGCATCTGGACCATCAATCCGTATACGACCACCGGCTGGTCGCGCAGCAACTGCGGTCCGGGCACCATGCCGTGAATCATCAGCGCGCCGATAATCAGCGCCGCCACGGTTGAACCGGGTACACCCAGCGTCAGGGCGGGAATCAGCGCCGCACCGCAATCGGCATTATTGGCGCATTCCGCGGCTGCGACACCTTCCGGCTTGCCCTTGCCGTATTCCTCGGGGTCTTTTGCCCGGCGCTTGGTTTCATTGTAGGAGATTATGGCCGCCAGATTGCCGCCGGCGCCTGGCAGGATCCCGACAAGGATGCCAATAATAGAACCCGATACCCAGACTTTCCAGAACTGGCGTGCGGCGGAGAAAAACCCGATGGCCCGGTTGATCACCGGCAACTGGCGGACCTCGGTGTTTCGCAGGCTGGATTCCGCCATCTCCAGAGTGGGGGGAATGGCGAACATGCCGATCAGGACGACAGCGATATCCAGCCCGCCGACCAGTTCGATGGCCCCGAAGGCGTAGCGTTCCTGGCCGGTGGTCAGGTCCGTGCCGACGCAGGCCAGGAACAGGCCGATCCCGGAGCTGACCAGCCCTTTCAGCGGATCGTCGCCCAGCAAAAGCGCCAGCGACAGTATGCCCAGAAAGGCGACCCAGAACATTTCCGGCGGTCCGAATGACAGTGCGATGCGCGACAGCGGCGGTCCGATCAGGATCAGCGCCAGCGCGCCAACCATGCCGCCGATGGAGGATGAGTAGCAGGAGACTTCGAGCGCCTTGCCCGCCTGGCCCTTCTGGGTCATCGGATAACCGTCGAAGGTCGTTGCAATCGCCGCCGGCGTCCCGGGGATGCGCAGCAGGATGGCCGGGATCGCGCCGCCGTATATCGCGCCGCTATAGATGCCGGCAATCATGCCGAGGCCGGTCAGCGTATCCAGGGTAAAGGTCAGCGGCAGCAGCATGGCAATGGCCATCGTCGCGCTGACGCCGGGCATGGCGCCGACGGCGACGCCGCCGAGTACGCCCAGCACCATTGCCATCAGGCTGTAGAAGCCGAAAACATGGGACAGAACTTCTGGCAGGTGATCGAACATCCTGGACTCTTACCCTCGTCAGATTGAATTTTTCAGATGCGGTGACCGGCGTCTCGGCAGCGGCTCACCGGTTTCCATGAAGGTCCGTGGTCAGAACGGCAGCGGCCGGTCGAACCCGTAGACCAGAAAGCCATAAATTGCGAATGGAAACAGGACGGCGACAGCCCCGATGGTCAGCCAGTTCCGCCCGCCCAGGAAATACGCCATGACGGCGAGATAGATCAGGGTCGGTACGACGTAACCGAAATAGACGACAAGCGCGCCGTATATCAGGGTGCCGCCAAGCACGAGATAGCCACCGATGCTGCCCAACCCGCCGGACGCATCATCCGCCTGCCGTTCGGCAATCCCTGCCTTCAGCCGGCGGATGGACCGCACCAGCCACACCGTCAGAACGACACCGGTAAACGCCAGCACCGCATAAGGATAGTTTCTGGCGGCTTCCTGTTCGAAGTCACCGGTAAGGAGCCACGCATAGGCTACGCCCAGAAGCAGGACTCCAGCGCCCAGGATATTCGCGGCTGCGTGGCTCATACCGATCTCTTTCGTTTGTTCAGGAAATGTGGCGGTGACTTACTTCCAGGGGGTGTTTGCCCAGATCTTGGCGATATTGGAATTATAGTCCTGCAGCATCTGTGCATATTCCGCGGTGCCCGCGAAGCTCAGCGGCAGGCCGATATCCTTGGCCTTCTGGATCATTTCCGGATCCGCATTGGCCTTTTCAACCGCCGCCGCGATCATCTTGACCGCTTCCATAGGCATGCCCTTCGGACCGACCAGGCCACGTGCGGAACCGCCCCTGATATCCCAGCCCTGTTCTTTGTAGGTGGGAACATCGGGCAGCAGCTCCGAGCGGCTTGGCCCCATCACGCCGAGAATGCGCATTTCGCCGGCGTCGTGAAAACGGGCCGAATCGCCCAGTGCCGTGGCGAAGAGTTCCGTGTGTCCGCCCAGCAGCGCATTGCGCGACTGCGCACCGCCGTCGAAGGCCACGTGGTTCAGCTTGATGCCTGCCGCGTTCTGGAATGCAATGACGTCCAGATGTGTGTTGGATCCGGTGCCGGCCGAGGATACGGT
>CAXBEC010000133.1:0-7368 GCA_963974145.1 uncultured Alphaproteobacteria bacterium
CCGACAGGCTCGCCCCTTCCGGGATGCCGTAGATGGTCACCGACAACACTTCGGAGCCATCGGTATCCGTCAGCGCCGACGCGATATCCAGCGCGATCGCCGTGTCCTCATCACCGGACGCCGCCGTGACCCCCAGCGTCGGCATCGCGGCGACGTCGTCGCCCGGCCCCGTCGTCACCGGCAGTGGTGTTCCCCCCGCCGCCGGGCTACCGGCCTGTGTACCGCCGCCGCCACCGCCACCGCCGCCGGCAGGCGGATTGCTCGAGGGACCCGCGCCGGTTGAGCGCGGTGCGTCCGTCGGCGGATTGCCACCATCCAGCGGCCCCCCGTCGAGCAGAGCGGCGTTATCCGGTGCAGGGGGCGCCGGGGGTCCGCCGTCAGGACCCGATGCGGGCGCGATATCGCCAAGATCATTCGCCAGGGTTTCCAGCCCGCCGCCGGCCGCCGTCAGCAACTCTTCGGCCGTAACGATGGTGCCGTCGTTCAGCAGCACCAGCGGCGGCGCATCGGACGCCGCCGCCGACAGAACCGATTGCAGCGTAATCTGGCTGCCATCCTCGAAGAGCAGAACAATATCATTATCGCTTTGCAGCACTTCGGCAGAGTCGACATCGAACCCGAATGAAACGGACTGGCCGGGCTGTACAGTGACGAGAACGGATTCGCCCGCCGCCGGCTTTTCGACGACACGGCTGTCTTCCGACGCCGGCGTCGGATCCTGCTGGCCTGGAATTCCGCCGCTGAAAAGCGAGGCTTCCGTTGCGGTCAGGCCGTCGGCAAACTGGAATTGCGACTCTGCGAAACCTGTTTCGGAAACGAGTGTTATCCGGGCGCCATCGGGAAACAACAGCACGATGTCGTCGCCAGACTGCGATACGAGCACATCATCGAGATCGAACTCAAAGGAAACGGCCTGACCAGGCGCCAGGTTGACAACGGAATCACCCGCTTCATCCGGCCGGGCGACAACCAGGACTTCTGCCGCCGCGTTATTTCCAGACTGTTCCGCCATATGCCGGTCGCTCCTGATTCGAGGGTCTGAACCCTGTGGTTACAATCGCGGCGCCTGCCATCGCGCGCTCCACCGAACGGAACACGCAAACCAGGCGCCACCTTACCCCGAATGGAACATTTCCGGCACCGTTTGGACCGTTATCGGTTACATTGCCCGGACCGTCTTTTTGCGGTTCCTGGACACTGCCCCGACAGGGACGATGCTTTTTCTTATTCGCGCAGCCAACGCATATACAAATATGCCAAATAATTATCTAAAATGCAATGTAAATTTTATATTAATTCGAGGTTGTGAGAGCATATTGATCGGGCCTTAACGAGTCGTAAAGGCCGAACCCCCTTCATAACCTTATGTAAATACTAATTAAATCCCCAATAAAGGCCTGCGCCGCCGGTCGTCCCGGCGGGTGCCGTGCGCGGCGCGTTGCCCGGAAAAGAATCTGGCATGGATCGCGGATCCTGCGCCGGGACGGAAACCGGACCGGCCTGGCCCAATGCGGGCGGCCGCGCACCGCCCGTTGCCGATGCCGGCTGCAATGGTTGAACAGGTGGCGTCGTCAGCGGCGCCGGAACGGCCGCCACCGCGCTGGCGCGTCCTATTTCCACCCGGCCCGCCGGCGCCGTCTCCCGGGGCGACGGCAGCGATGACGCCGGTTTGGCAAACGGCAGGGCCGGCGCAAGAGGAGTACTCTCCGCCCCAGACGTTCCCGTATCCGACGCTTCCGGTGGCGGCCTGACATCAAGCGCGGACAGCAAACGCCCGGTCGTCGCCAGGACCCGGTACCCGCCAAACATGACGGCGAATTCCGAGGTAATCAGATTCGCCCGGGCCAGGAACAGGTCGTTTTCGGAATCGAGCAGATCCAGCAGGCTGCGCTGGTTCAGGTCAAACTGTTCCCGGTAGGTGACCCGAACCACCTCGTTGGCCTGAACCTGGCTGCGCAGGGCGTCCACCCGGTCGCGACCGTTCCGCAGCGCATTCCAGGACAGGCGCGCCTGTTCCTCCACCACCCGGAGCGCCCGGTTCAGCCGCTGCCGGCTTTCCGCGAGCCGCGAAATAAGCGACTGGCGCAGCGCAACGTCGGCGCCTCCCCGATACAGGTTGTAATTCAGGACCAGCAAGGCCGACACGTCCGCATCGGAACCCCGGACGCCGTCCAGATTGCGCGTCGAATTGGCCGACACTTCGAAATTGAGTTTCGGGAAGAAACCGGACCGCGACTTCCGGTATTCCGCTTCGGCCTCGGACACTTCCGATTTGGCCACCGCGATCGCGGCATTCGACGAAACCGCAAGTTCGACGGCCGCGGCGATGGACTCCGGCAAATGCTGTTCGGGCACCTGCGGCCGGACGAGGCTTTCAACCGCTTCGCCCACCACCCGGCGATAACTGGCGTCGGCGTCGTTCATCCGGTTGCGCGCCTGGGCGAAATCGTCCCGGGCCCGCGCCAGCCTCGATTCAGCCTGCTTCACATCGGCAACGCCGACCGCCCCGCCGCGCGCCATCTCGCTGACATGGTCGAGCGTCTGTTCATGGGCCCTGACCGTGTCTTCCGCCAGCGCGACCAGTTCCCGGTGGCGCAGCGATTCCAGATACGCCTCGACGGCATCCAGCGACACACTGACGGACGTCTGCAACACGCGGCGCGATGCGGACTTCCAGCGCGCCGTACGCAGCGCCAGTTCGCTTTCCGATTCCGCACCGTCGAAGAGCAGTTGCCGCAGGGTCACCCCGGCTTCGTAACGCGGCAAACCGACGGTACGGCTGCGCCCCGTGATGGCGGCATTGTTGCGCGATGTCTGGTCATTGGTGAACTGTTCGCCCGCGGTTGTCCGCAGGTCCACCGTCGGCAGAAACAAACCTCCGGCCTGCTCCACTTCGAAACCGGCGGCATGGCGTCCCTCGACCACGATGCCGACATCCGGGCTGGTCGCCAGCGTTCGCTCAACGGCTTCCCGCAGTTCGATAGCCTGCGCCGGAATCGCCATTCCCAGGATCGCCGTGGCAAAACACGCCGGCAACCAGCGGCGGGTGACATTTGTCCCAAATATAAACATGTAATCTAAATCAAATCGCACCAAACAATCCCTTGCAATTCGTCGTAGATATTATGTTGCCGGTCATGCTGCATTTGAATCTATCAATAATCGCACGCACGAAAATAGTGTATAGAAGACGAATTCTAGCAGCAACTACATAGATATCTTGGCATTGGTCAAAAACGGTGAAATCCGGCCGGTTTCATCGCGACACCAAACCAAATCCAGACCCTGTTTGTAGCGCCTGAATATTAAGGAAAACTTCCGGTCCGGCATGTCAGCTTGCCGCAACCGGATATTTTGCAGGCCTCCCGGACGTGTTAATGCTGGGTCCACCATTCGCAACCGCGGGAGACAACAATGCAGGACGGCGCATTCGACACGGTCATTACAGGCGGCATGCTGATTGACGGCACCGGCGCGCCCCGCCGCGCGGCGGATATCGGCATCGCGAATGGCCGGATCGCGGCAATTGGCGAACCGGGAACGCTGGGCCATGCCGACCGAACGATCGATGCCAGTGGCCGGATCGTGGCGCCCGGGTTCATCGACGTGCATACCCATGACGACCACGCGCTGCTGTCGAAGCCGGACATGGCCTACAAGGCAAGCCAGGGCGTCGCCACGGTTGTCGCGGGCAATTGCGGTATCAGCCTCGCCCCGCTTATCTTCGCGGGGGACCGGCCACCGCCCCCGCTCGATCTGCTGGGCGACGGCTACCGGTTTCCGAAAATGGCCGACCTGTTCGACGCCCTGGACGCGACGCCGCCGGCGCTGAACGCAGCGCTGTTATGCGGGCACAGTACGTTGCGCGTCGGTGCCATGGATGACCTGAACCGCCCCGCAACCGATGCCGAAATCGACGCCATGCGCGAGAAATTGGCGGAATCCCTCGAAGCGGGCGCCATCGGCATGTCCACCGGCCTGTATTACGAACCGGCACGGGCCGCGCCAACCGAGGAAATCATCCGCATCGGTGAAGAACTGGGGCGGGCCGGCGCGCTGTATACCACGCATTTGCGGGACGAAGGCGCCCACTTGCAGGATTCGATGGAAGAAGCATTTGCCATCGGCCGGGCGACTGGCGCCAAGGTCGTGCTGTCACATCACAAGTCATCCGGCGCGGCCAATTTCGGGGCGACCCGGGAATCACTCGCGCTTGTGGAAAAGACCCGGAAAACCCAGCGGGTCACGCTGGATGTCTATCCCTATGACGCCTCGTCAACGGTCCTGACGGTGGACCGGCTGGCCGCATCCAAGCGCGTGATCGTCACCTGGTCTGTCCCAAGGCCGGATATTGCCGGACGGTTTCTTGACGAGATCGCCGATGAGATGGGCTGCAGTATCGAGGAAGCGGCGAAATCCCTGCTGCCGGCGGGCGCGATCTATTTCATGATGGATGAGGACGACGTGCAGCGGGTCCTGAAATATCCCCATGCCATCGTCGCCTCGGACGGGTTGCCGCATGATGTCTTTCCGCATCCCCGCCTTTGGGGCACCTTCCCCCGCGTGCTTGGCCATTACAGCCGGGATCTCGGCCTGATGACACTCGAAGACGCGATATTCCGGATGAGCGGACTGCCGGCCGCAGAATTCGGATTGACCGGTCGCGGCGTCGTGGCGGCGGGCAATCATGCGGATATAACGATCTTCAACGCCGAAACCGTGATTGACCGGGCGGATTTTCAGCACCCCACGGAACCGGCCGCCGGTATCGAAACAGTCTTTGTGAATGGTCTGCCGGTCTGGCAAGACGGCGCCCCAACCGGCGAACGCCCCGGCAAGGCGCTGCGGCGGCAGGCCATGCAGTCGGCCGCGAAATGAACGATGCCCGCTTGCCGCGCCGGCTATGGACCGCGCATCGGGAAAACGCTCAAATCCGCCGTCTGTCGCGTGTTAAAGGCGAAGACGGCGGATCGAACAATTGAAGTAACCGAGGCCGTCAGCCGCTCTGTTTCTTGCCGGACAGGAAGTCCATCGCGGCGGTGACGCCACCGGTCTTGTGCGGAACGCCGGCGAGGCCGAGACCCATTTCGACACCACACAGGGCACCGGCCAGCATCAGGTCGTTGAAATCGCCCAGATGGCCGATCCGGAACACCTTGTCGGCGACCTTGCCGAGCCCGCTGCCGAGCGACATGTTGAAATTGTCCAACACCACCTTGCGGAAGGAATCGGCGCTGTTGCCATCCGGCAAGCGGATCGTGGTGACCGCGTTGGAATACTCCGACGGGACGATCGGCTGCAGTTCCAGCCCCCAGGCCGCAACCGCGCGACGCGTGGCTTCGCCATGCCGGGCGTGACGGGCGAAAACATTCTCCAGCCCTTCCTCGTGCAGCATGTCGATGGCTTCGCGCAGCCCGTAGAGCAGATTGGTGCCCGGCGTATACGGGAACATGCCACCCTTGTTCGCGGTCAGCATGTCATCCCAGTCCCAATAGGACCGCGGCAACCCGCCGGTCGCCCTGGAAACGGCCAGCGCCTTTTCGCTGATCGCATTGAAGCCCAGCCCCGGCGGCAGCATCAGGCCTTTCTGCGAACCGCCGACGGTAACATCGACGCCCCATTCATCATGCCGGAAGTCGATGGCGCCAAGCGAGGAAACCGTATCCGCCATCAGCAATGCGGGATGGTTAGCCGAATCCATCGCCTTGCGGACGGCCTCGACATTGGAGGTAATACCGGTCGCCGTGTCGTTGTGCACGACACAGACAGCCTTGATCCTGTGCTGCTTGTCTTCAACCAGCCGGGCTTCCATGGCCGCAGCGTCAACGCCGTGACGCCAGTCGCCTTCGATATAGACCGGCTCCAGCCCGAGCTTTTCAGCCAGGTTGCGCCATAGTGTCGCAAACTGCCCGGTTTCATACATAAGGACCTGATCGCCGGGCGACATCGTGTTCACAAGCGCCGCTTCCCAGGCGCCGGTACCCGAACCGCTGTATATAATGACCGGGCTTTCGGTTTTGAAAATACTGCGGATATCCTGCAGGACGCCCTTGCCCAGCGCGACGAATTCCGGACCCCGGTGATCAATCGTCGGGCCGTCGATGGCCCGGAGAATACGGTCGGGCACATTGGTCGGCCCCGGAATTTGCAGAAAATGACGTCCACTCTGACGCGACATCGATCGCTCCTTTAGTTGGATTATTTGTATATTGTATACAATTTTAGAGCCGGTGCAACTTTATGAACGAAGCACCGATTGCAGCTGCTACACTGGATCCCCTACCCTTGTATTTTGTATACAACTTTGTACACTGCCTGTGATCCAATCCAGACCTGCGAGGAAAAGCCCATGGCGCCCACCGGAACCGCTATTTCTGCAAACAGGGCCCGTGTCGGCGAAAGCGCGCTGGCAGACAAGCTGACGCGCGAAGTCGAGGGCACAGTCCTGTTCGATTCCTTCAGCCGGGGTCGCTACAGCACCGATGCCTCGCATTACCAGATCGAACCGATAGGCGTCGTCGTACCGAAAAACGAAGCGGATATCCACCGTGTAATTCAGATTGCGACCGACGAGGGCATTCCCGTGCTGCCGCGCGGCGGCGGCACATCGCAATGCGGACAGACCATCGGCGAGGCCCTTGTCGTGGACGTAAGCCGTCATTTGAACGGGGTTGTGGACTTCGACGCCGAAGCGCGACGGATCGTCGTGGAGCCGGGCATGGTACTGGATCAGCTGAACCGCTTCCTTTCGCCGCACGGGCTGATGTTCCCGGTGGATGTTTCCACCGCCGCCCAGGCGACCATCGGCGGCATGACCGGCAATAACAGCTGCGGCGCGCGTTCCATCGTGCATGGCACGATGCGCGACAATGTGAACGCCATCGATGCGATTCTCGCGGACGGCACGAAAATGCATTTCGGCGAACTGCCCACCGGCGTGCCGGATTCCCAGCTGGCGCGTGACCTGCTGGCACTGGGGGTGCGGGAAAAGGACGAAATCGCGGCCCGCTTTCCCGACCTGATGCGCCGGGTCGGCGGCTATAACATCGACGCGCTGGTCGCCGAAGGACGCAATGCGCCGGTCAACCTGGCCCATCTGCTGGTGGGTTCGGAAGGCACCCTCGCCTTCTCCACCAAGATCACGCTGGACCTGCAGAAGACGCCGACCCACAAGGTGCTGGGCGTCTGCCACTTCCCGCGCTTCTATGACGGCATGGCCGCGACCCAGCATATCGTGAAGCTCGGCCCCGCCGCCGTGGAACTGGTCGACCGCACGATGATCGAACTGGCCCGCGACATTCCGATCTTCCGCCGCATCGTCGACCGCTTCGTGCAGGGCGAACCCGATGCGGTGCTGCTGGTCGAATT
>CAXBEC010000134.1:0-7344 GCA_963974145.1 uncultured Alphaproteobacteria bacterium
CATCAGCTTGCCGGAAATCCGTTCGATCTTGGCAAGCCCCATATAGATCACCAGCGTCGTATCCGGGTCAGCCAGCCGCTGCCAGTCCAGGTCGTCGCCATCGGTACCGCGCGTATGCCCGGTGACGAAATGCACCCCCCTGGAGATGCCGCGATGGGTCAGGGGTATCCCGGCATAGGCGGCACAGCCCGCCGAGGCGCTGATTCCCGGGACGATCTCGAACGGAATGCCGTGCTTTTCCAGGTGCAGCGCTTCCTCGCTGCCCCGGCCGAAGACAAAGGGATCGCCGCCCTTCAGCCGGACAACCCGCTTGCCGCCCTGCGCCAGCGTCACCAGCATTTCGTTGATCGCTTCCTGCGGCATGACATGGTCGCGCGAGGCCTTGCCGGCAAAGATACGTGTCGCCGTCGGCGATACAAGGTCCAGCACGGCCGGCGAAACCAGCCGGTCATAGACAACGGTTTCCGCCTCTCCCAGCAGCCGTGCGGCTCGCAGGGTCAGCAGGTCGGGATCGCCCGGGCCGGCCCCGACCAGGAACACCCGTGCTTCTTGTGCAAGATCACTCATGGCGCGCGAATACTACACAAGACCCGCCCGGGCCAGCGGAAATTGCCGGGAGGCCCCAACGCAATGGCCACGGAATGGCCGATAGCCTAACCTGTCGACCACTTGCCGAATTTGCAGAAGGATATCCGATGTATGACGCATTCGACCTGACCGGAAAGGTCGCCCTGGTCACCGGCGGCAATGGCGGAATCGGGCTGGGCATGGCGGACGCCGTGGCCCGGGCCGGCGCTGCGGTCTGCATCTGGGGCACCAATGCGGACAAGAACGCCGCCGCGCTGGCGCAGCTCGAAGCGCATGGCGTCGAGGCTGCGGCGATGATCTGCGACGTATCCGATGAAGCCGCCGTCGAGGCCCGTTTCGCCGAAACGCTGGAACGCTTCGGCCGCGTCGATGCCTGCTTCGCCAATGCCGGGATCAGCGGGCGCGGCGCGCTGAAACCCTTTGTGGAAATGACGGTCGAGGACTGGCGGCGGGTGACGGGCGTCAACCTGGACGGGTCGTTCTTCACCCTGCGCGCGGCGGCGCGGCACATGATCGAACGCGGCACCGGCGGGCGACTGGTCGCCACCGCCAGCCTGGCCGCGGTTTCGGGTGCGGCCCGCAACGAACATTACGCCGCCACCAAGGGCGCGCTGGTATCGCTGACCTATGCACTGGCGGTGGAAATGGCGCGTTACGGCATCACGGCCAACGCGATCCTGCCCGGCTGGATCGAAACCGCCATGACGCAAAGCGCCTTCAACTGGGACAAATTCGCCGACGCGGTCAAACCCCGCATCCCGATGCGGCGCTGGGGCGATGGCGGTGATTTCGGCGGCATCGCGGTGTATCTGATGTCGGATGCCAGCGCCTATCACACCGGCGACACCCTGCTGATCGACGGCGGCTATCAGAAATTCTGAACCAGCTTACGGAAATTCCGGTCCCGCTTCAGATACCATTCGCGGCGCATCGCTTCGTTCCGCGTGGCATAGCATTCGGCGTAAAGCAGCACCCATTCCCGCCCGCGCGTTGACCGCGCGCCACGGCCTGCATTATGCGCGGCCAGCCGCTGGTCGAGGTCCAGGGTCCAGCCGACATAGGTGCGGTAGCCGCCCTTGCCGTTGCTGCCCAGAATATAGACGTAGGATGCCACCGGTACGGCCTTTCCCGCTGCGCTTGCCGCAGCAGGCATAGGCCGATTCGGCAGATTCAGCCAGCTACGGGCGCGTTCAGAATCCCCCGGATCTGGTCGGCCAGCGCAAGGCGCTGTTTCTTCAGGGTTTCCCATACCTCATCGGAAGCGGCTTCGGTTTCCGCCTCGATACGGTGAATTTCGCGGTTCACCTCATGATATTCCTCCGACAGTTTCCGGAAATGGGCGTCCGACAACTTCAATTCATGAAGCCGGTCCGCGTGTTCGGGAAATTCATCGGCCAGTTCGTGCGGCACATGTGTCATGGCGGTATTCACCCTCTGCTGTGTCATCTCTCATCAGTTCACACCAATCCCGCCGGTTGGCCCATGACATGGGTCAATTGGCACCCCTGCAAATACCCAATCCGGTCCTGTCCGGGATTAAAAACCGGTGCTATAGGAGCGCGGCAATGAGGGAGTTCAACCATGTATTTACCCAGGCATTTTGCTGAGGACGATCCGGCGGTCCTGCATGAATTCATCCGGCAAAACAGTTTTGGCATCCTGACCAGCACGGTCGAGGGCAAGCCTTTCGCGACCCACCTGCCCTTCCTGCTGGACGGCGATACGCTGGTCACCCATATGGCCCGCGCCAACCCGCACTGGCGGGCATTCGCCGCGGGGGAAGAGGTGCTGTGCGTCTTCGCCGGTCCGCATGCCTATGTCTCGCCACGCTGGTACGCCGCCGAGAACGCGGTGCCGACCTGGAATTACACCGCCGTCCATGTCTACGGCACGCCGGAAATCGTGGCGGACCCGGACGCCGCCTGGGCCGACCAGAAAAAACTGGCCGACGCCTTCGAGGCAGGCGCGGACGCGCCCTGGTCGCTGGACGACCGCGACCCGGAATACGTGGCGGGCATGATCCGCGCCATCGTCAATTTCCGCATCCCCATCGCGCGGATCGAGGGAAAGTTCAAGCTGAGCCAGAACCGACCGGAAGAAGACCGGGCGAGGGTCATCGACGCGCTGGCGCAATCGGACAATCCGGACGACCGGAACACCGCGGCCCTGATGCGAAAACGGCAATAGCCAAGGCCACTCCCGCACCGTAAAATGGCGCAAATCCGAGGGAGAGCACCATGCGATTGAGCGATGAACAGGTCCAGCAATTCGACACCGAAGGCTGGGTCTTCCTGCCCGAGCTGTTCGACCCGGCGGAAATCGCCCTGCTGAACCGGGAGGCGCATCGCATCTTCGCGATGGACCGCGAGGAAGTCTTCCGCGAGAAGGACGGCACCACCGCCCGCACGGCCTTCGCCGCGCAGAACTATAACGAGGCCTTCCGCCGCCTCGGCCGGCATCCGCGCCTGCTCGACCCGGTCACGCAGTTGCTCGACGGCGACGTCTACATGCACCAGTTCAAGATCAACGCCAAGGCCGCCTTCAACGGCGATGTCTGGCAATGGCACCAGGATTACGGCACCTGGTCGCGCGACGACCAGATGCCCGAACCGCGCGCCATGAATATCGCCCTGTTCCTGGAGGACGTGACCGAATTCAACGGCGCGCTGATGTTCATCCCGCGCAGCCACAAGGCGGGCGTGCTGCAAGCCGGGCATGACCTGGAAACCACCAGCTACCCGCTGTGGACCATCGATGAGGAATCGATCACACGGCTGGTCGATGAGGGCGGCATGGTATCGCCCAAGGGCAAGGCCGGTTCGGCGATGCTGTTCCACAGCAACCTGGTGCATGCCAGCCCGGCCAATATCTCGCCCTGGGACCGGACCATCGTGTATCTGAGCCTGTGCCATGTCGACAACCATATCCGCCAGTTCAAGCGGCCGGAATGGATGGCGCACCGGGACTTCACGCCGCTGGAAGCGCTTGACGACGATTGTCTGACGACGATGGAGCCGGCCGCCGCCAAATAGGGCTTAGCGCGCCACGTCGCGGGTCGATTGCGGCGCATCCGCCGCCGGGTCCGCCGCAACGCCGATGCCGAAGGCGATACCCAGCTTGCTGACGAAGGACGCCAGGTTCTTTGAATCCACGTTCACGGCGACGAGGCTGACCTCCACATCGTTCCAGACCTTCAGTAGTCCGGACAGCAGCACATTGCGGTCCGGCATCGCGCTAACATCGCGCAGGAAGGTCGCGGAGACTTCCACATAAGCGCCGCGCAGCTGCCGGGTCTTGGCAATGGCCGACGAGAAATTGACCAGCCAGACGGGCACCCCGTCCTTCAGCAGCTGGTACATCTGCCGCATGGCGCGCGACCGCGTCGCCCCGGTATCGATGCCCTGCGGACGGAAACCGACCTTGCGGCCCAGCCCCGCCTGCTCCGCCGCGAAGGCGCCGGCATCGCCGGTTTCCAGGGTCGGCGGATGGATATCGACGATCACCGGCGTTTTCGGGTCCGGCTGCGCCGCCAGCGCCAGCCTGGCGATCGCCCGGTCATGGCGGCAGCAGAGGTCCGGGTGGTCCGCCAGCACCAGCAGCCGGCCGGCGGGCACCTGTTCGTCGCCGAACACCAGCTCGCCATAGGCCAGCACCATCTTCACCGCGCCTGTCGCCAGCATCCGCATTTCCCGCAAATGAATCGCGACATCGTCCCGCTCCAGCGCGGTTTCGATCAGCCCGATGGCCTGGGTGATTTCCGCGGATACCGCGCTCAGCCGGTCGCTGCCGAAATTCGCGCCGTTCCGGACGGTCTGGAAGAACTTGTGGCAGACATGGGACAGCAGCCCGCGCAGTTTCCCGGGATCGGCTTCCACCGCGTCCAGCGCGACCGATTGCGCCTGCGGCGCCAGCACCTGTTCCGAAACGCCGAGCCGCCCCGCGGCCTCGACGACCGACGCCACCATCGCCGCCTCGTCCTGTCCGGCCGTGCCCAGCACGCCATAGCTGCTGACATCCAGCCGGCCCACCGGCCCGCCGGCGGCGGCCTCGCTCAGCGCCGCCTCGATGCCGGCGCGCGCGTTGCGCGCCGCATCCTCGCCCAGTTCACGGCTCATGCGCCCGTCCCGCAGCCCGCCGAAATCGAGCATGAACAGCCGCATCTCCGCGCCGCCGGGCAGGCCCAGCCGGCTGGACACCGCGTCGAGGAAATTCTCCTTCGCCAGCGGCCCGGTTTCTTCCGCTTCGCTGGCGACGGGGGTGAAGCGGACCCAGAACTTGTCAACCCCGGCCGGCTCGATCGAGATATCGAACAGGGCCTCGCTTGCCGTGCCGGTCAGGATCTTCTGCGGCGGCAGCGCGGTCGCCGCGCGGGGCGAGGCGCTGCGCAAAGCCTGGGCCATCGTCTCGAAGCTTTCCTCGGCAAACAGGTCGAACAGCGAGCCCGCCTCGATCTCGCCGCCGGAACGGCCGATCGTCGCTTCGGCCTCATTCGAAACCGCGCTCAGCCGTCCGCCCCGGTCGGTCAGAACCAGAAATTCACTCGCCATATCGTCATCCCCGCTGATACGTCCCCCCCGTCAGGCACCCGGAGGATCAAAACCGGGGCATGGTGTAGCACAGGATTTCCGCGTTGCCTGTCACCCATATAAGGGAGCCCTCGCGCCGCAATGCCGGGTTGCTCAAATAGCGGTTGTGCCGCCCGCGGGCAGGGCGCAGAAAGCCACCGCAGGTTCCCCGCATCACGGATATCCCCTCATGGCCACCACGCTGATCTCCTCCCCCGGCGACAACACGCGCGGCGCAGTCGCCATGCTTACCGGTGTGTTCCTGTTTTCGGTCATGGAAGCCATGGTCAAATGGCTGGCGGCGGATTACCCCGTCCACCAGATTATCCTGTTCCGCTCCGCCTTCGCGCTGCTGCCCTGCGCCTGGTTCATCCACCGCGCCGGCGGAATCAGGGTCTTGCGGACGAAACGGCTGCACCTGCATGCCTTGCGCGGCGGGCTGGGTCTGGCCGCGATGGGCTGCACCTTTCTGGCCTACCAGGCGATGGAACTGGCCGATGCCAAGGCTATCCTGTTTTCCGCCCCGCTGTTCATGACCGTGCTGTCGATCCCGATTCTGGGCGAAAAGGTCGGCATCTACCGCTGGAGCGCGGTGCTGGTCGGCTTCGTCGGCGTGCTGGTGATCCTGCGCCCGGATGCGGGCATGCTGCAGAGCGGCGCGCTCTTCGCGCTGGGCGGGGCGGTGCTGTATGCGCTGGTCGTGATTGTCATCCGCTACCAGAGCGGCACGGAAAACGTCGCCACGATCATCTTCTACTTTTCGCTGATCGGCACCATCGGCGGCGCCGTCCTGACCGTCCTCTTCGGCTGGGTGACGCCGACCCTGCCCGACCTCGCCCTGCTGATCACCGTTGGGCTGATCGGCGGCTTCGGCCAGTATTTCATGACCCTGGCCTTCCGCCTCGCGGAAACCGCCGCCATCGCCCCGCTGGACTACACCTCGCTCGCCTGGGCGATCCTGTTCGGCTACCTGTTCTGGCACCACATCCCGACCCCCGGCGTCTTCGTCGGCATCGCGCTGGTGACGGGCAGCGGGTTGTTCATCCTGTACCGGGAACGGAAACTGGCGCAGATGCGGTAAGGGAACGCTCGGGATTGAACCGGGAAACTCCGGCCTTCACCGGAAGCGTTGCAGCGTGCAGAATGCCGGCCTAACCATCACCAATGCGGGGAGAGCCGGATATGGCCAAGGGATACTGGGTAAGCTTCTACGAGAAGATCATCGACGAGAACAAGCTGGGCGCCTATGCGAAGCTGGCCGGGCCGGCGGTTCAGAAAGCCGGCGGGACATTCATCGTCCGCGGCGGCGAGACCGTGGCCAAGGAAGGCATGGACGCCAACCGCACCGTGATCGTGGAGTATCCGAACCTCGAAGCCGCCAAGGCCGCCTATGAAAGCGCGGACTACCAGACGGCGCTCAAGGAACTGAAAGGCGGCGTCATCCGCCATTTCCGGATCATCGAAGGCGCCTGACCGCGCGCCCGGCCGGCGCCATTACACGCCGGCCGCGACACCGGCCCTGAAGCGGGCGTCGGATTCGCGGAAGACCCGGTGCGTGTTTTCCATGTCCCAGGGTTCCGACACCAGGGTTTCATGGTCCCACTGGGTGCGCGGCTTCGGCGGGTGGAAGAAATCGCCGCCATAGACATGGATGGCGCTGGTCAGCTTGGCGATGGGGTTGGCGACGGAATGCACGATGTCCGGCCCCATCACCGCGACCTGCCCCGCGCCCATCGACTGCGCGCCGGCGGCTTCCAGTTCGGGCCGCCCCGCCCCGCTATCCGCGCCTTCTTGCGGCAGTCGGCGCCAGAACATGTTGTCCTCCCGCCCGCCATACAACCCGATCACCGCGAACATGTTGTGGTTATGCGGCAGCAGGGTCATGTACGGCGCCCAGACGAAATTGATGAACGTCAGATTGTCGCCCTGATACAGGGGATAGACGCCGGCCGTATCCGGTTCGCCCAGCGCCGCGATCACCCCCGCCGGGTCGGCGACCGCTTCCAGCACCAGTTCGCGGATGGCTTTCTGCCCCTCGCCCACGGCGGCCTGGCACGCCTCGATAAACCGGTCCTTCTGAAACATGCCCGCGCCTCCGTCCTGGTTCCCTTGCCATGGCCCCAGTCTAGGCGGGCGAATCCGGTCGCTCCACTCTAAATATTCAATATTACGAATATTTAGAAGCGGCGCC
>CAXBEC010000135.1:0-7325 GCA_963974145.1 uncultured Alphaproteobacteria bacterium
GCGCTGATGCTGTTCGGATATGGTGTCGTCGAATTCGGCGACGCGATGACCAGCGGCGTGCTGCACGGGTTGAAGGTGGTGGCGGTCGCGGTCGTGGCGCCGATCGGCACCGCCAGCACGGCGAGCGGCGCCGCCGCGCCCACGCCCTGGATGCAGGTGGCGGTCATCGTGGCCGGGGGCATCGCCGGGCTGGTCCTGATGAAGGCGGCGGATGTCGCCGAACACATCGACCTCAACATTCCGGTCGGCAGGGGCACGGCCATTGTCTCGCTTATCCTGTTCTTCGCCCTGCTGGGCGGGTTGCCGCTGCTCAGCGCGGCCTATCCTTCCCAGACCCTGACGCTGATCGACAGTTTCTACCGGGCCGGATCGCTGGTGTTCGGCGGCGGGCATGTAGTGCTGCCGCTGCTGCAGGCGGAAGTCGTGCCGACAGGCTGGGTCAGCAATGACCTGTTCCTCGCGGGGTATGGCGCGACGCAGGCGGTACCGGGGCCGCTATTCACCTTCGCATCCTATCTTGGCACAGTTTCGACAGCGGCGCCCAATGGCTGGCTCGGCGCCCTGATCTGCCTGCTGGCGATTTTCGTGCCGTCCTTCCTGCTGGTGGTCGGCGCCCTGCCCTTCTGGGATGCGCTTCGCCGCCTGCCGACGGTGCGCCGGGCGCTGCTGGGGGTGAACGCGGCAGTGGTCGGACTGCTGCTCGCCGCGCTGTACAGCCCGGTCTGGACCAGCGGTATCCTCTCTGCCGCGGATTTCGCGCTGGGCATGGTGGCGTTCACGCTGCTGGTGTTCTGGAAACTGCCGCCCTGGCTGGTGGTGCTGCTGTCGGCGGCGGGGGGATGGGCGCTACAGGCTCTTTAAGGTAAGGTTTCGGCCTACCGCCGTCATCGAACCGGTGAATCAGAAGGCCGCGCATGCCGGACACAGCCAATCTTCTTGCCTTCATTGCGGCATCAGCCCTGCTGGGCATCACGCCGGGGCCGGATATCATCTATGTCGTCATGCGTGGCGCCGCACAGGGGCCGCGCGCCGGACTGGCCGCCGCCGCGGGGCTGTGCACCGGCATTGTCGGGCATATCGCGCTCTGTGCCGCCGGGCTGTCGGCGATCATCGCCGGTTCGGCCACGGCCTTCACGGTCATCAAGATTGCCGGCGCCGCCTATCTGGTCTGGCTTGGGATTGCCCTGTGGCGGTCACGGGGCGGGATTGATCTCAGCGGCAACGCAACCGTGCAGCCGATCGCCGGGATCTACCGCCAGTCCATCGTGATGAACCTGCTGAACCCGAAGGTGGCGCTGTTTTTCCTCGCCTTCCTGCCGCAATTCGTGACGCCGGATGGCGCGCCGGTCGCCCTGCAGCTTGCCGTCCTGGGGCTGATCTTCATGGCGGTTTCCTTCGTCGTCATGGGCGCGGCCGGGCTTGCCGGCGGGCAGGTCCGCCGGCTGCTGGCCCGCAATGACCGTGCCGGGCGCTGGCTGGAACGGGGGGCCGGAACTGTCCTGATCGCGCTGGGTCTTCGGCTGGCGGCCCAGGATCCGTAACGCCTAGCTGCCGATCAGCCCGATGACCCCGGCAATGAACAGGCAGACCAGCGCAACCCGCCGGTACAGCATTTCGCTGGAGGCGCGGAACAGACGCGACCCGGTCCAGGCGGCCAGCATATAGGCCGGCAGCAGGGTCACCGCCGTCAACAGCGCCTCGGTACTCACCAGGCCGGAAATCAGCATGATCACGATCAGCACGGCCAGGGTTATCGCGAAATAGCCCGTGACATTCGCGCGGGCGGCCGCGCCGCTGCCCTTCCCCGCCAGCATGTACAGCATGACCGCCGGCATCCCCAGGCTGGTCGCCGCCATCATCGTGCCCGAAATCGCGCCTACCAGCCCGGTCGCCGGCAATCGCCGTTCGCCGTGATAGCGCCACCCCGTTGCCAGGATGACGACGAAGGCGAGCACCGCCAGCGAAATGGCGCGCGCCATGGGCGCCGCATCGACCGTGACCAGCAGCCAGCTTCCCAGCGGCATGAACAGCGCCGCGACAAAGCCCATCTGCAGGACGAACCGCCATTGCACCTCGCGCCGGACCCCCGGCAGCAGCTGCGCCGTCGCAACGATGTCCAGCAGGATGACGATCGCGACGGTCTGCACCGGCCCGTAAAGCAGGGCGAAGACAGGGGCCATCATCATGCCGGAACCGAAACCGGCAAAGCCGCGCAACAGCCCGGCGGCGATCACGGTCGCCAGCGCGGCCAGCAGGGTGAGGTCAAAAAAGTCGGGAAGCAAGGACATGGGATGGCTATAATCGGTCGAAACGGCAGGGACGCGAAGACGTCCGCAGGAAGGAACAGGGGATTGTAGATGACAGAATTCGAAGGCAAATCAGTTCTTATCACCGGAGGCGGCAGCGGGATAGGGGCGGCCACGGCACGGCTCATGGCCGGGAAAGGCGCCGCGGTCACGCTCGCGGGCATTCCCGAGGCGGGCCTGACGGCGGTTGCCGCGGAAATAGAGCGCAAGGGCGGCCGGGCGCTGGCCATCCCGACCGATGTCACCGTTGAAGCGGATATCGCGGCGGCAATCGAGAAAGCCGCCGCGGCCTTTGGCCGGGTAGATAGCGTTATCGCCAATGCGGGGGTGCAGCGGCACAAAACCGACGTGAACCTGCCGGAAATGGACATGGCGGAATGGGAATTGACACAGGATGTCAACCAGCGCGGCGTGGTGCGGACCTGCAAGCATGGTCTGGCGCAGATGCTGCGCCAGGGCGGCGGCGGGTCCATCGTGATCGTCAGTTCGATCACCGCGCTGAGCGGCCGGTCGGCGAATGTGTCCTACATGACGGCGAAAAGCGGGCTGCTGGGGCTGAACCGGCATATCGCGGTGCATTACGCAAAGCACGGTATCCGCTGCAACGCGGTTTGCCCCGGCGCGCTGGAACAGACGCCGGACTGGGACGAACATCCGAACCCGGTGCGCCGCCGGGAAGCGATGGAACAGGCGATCCCTCTCGGCCGGCTCGGGACGCCGGAGGATATTGCGCCGATGATCGCCTTTCTGGCCTCGGACGCCGCCAGCTATGCCACCGGGGGGCAGTTCGTGGTCGATGGCGGGATCACGGTGGCGGCCTGATCCCCGGCTGTTCGGCTGTCCCGAAAAACCGACCGCCCCGGTCAGGCGGCGCGGACCGAGCTCAGGAACGCGTCGATTTCCTTGCGCAGCACGGCGCCCTGTTTCACCAGATCGTTGGTTGAGTCCAGCATCTGGCCGGAGGCGGCATTGCTGTCCTGGGCCGCCCGGGAAACCTGGTCAATATTGGCGGAAACATCCCGCGTGCCGGATGCCGCCTGCTGGATGTTGTCGGAAATTTCACCGGTCGCCGCCCCCTGTTCCTCGACAGCGGCGGCGATAACCGCGGCGATTTCGCTGATCTGATCGATCGTTGCGGCAATGCCCTGAATGGCCTCCACGCCGGCAATCGTCGCGCTCTGGATTTCGCTGATCTGCGTGCCGATTTCCTCGGTCGCATTCGAGGTCTGTGTCGCAAGGGATTTGACTTCGCTGGCGACGACAGCAAACCCCTTGCCCGCATCACCCGCGCGGGCCGCTTCGATAGTGGCATTGAGCGCGAGCAAATTGGTCTGGGAGGCGATGTCGTTGATCAGGTTGACCACGTCACCGATTTTTTGCGATGCCTCGGAAAGCCCCTCGACCGTGACGTTCGTTCTTTTGGCTTCCTCCACGGCGTTTCGGGATATCTCGCTGCTCTGGACGACCTGACGGCTGATTTCAGCGATCGAGGCGGACAGCTCCTCGGTTGCCGCTGCCACGGTCTGGACATTGGTCGTCGCTTCGTCCGAAGCCGCTGATACCGCCAGCGCCTGCCGCGTGCTCTGTTCGGACGTGGCGGACATGGACTGTGCCGATTGCTGCAGCTGTTCGGTGGCGACCGTACTGGCTTCCAGTGCTTCGGTTACGGTTCGGTCGAATGCCGCAATCATTTCCTCCAGCCGGTTGGCGCGGGCCTGCTGTTCTTCGGCTTCGCGCTTGCGGCGTTCCGCTTCCTGGCGCTGGGCTTCCTGTTTCGCGTTTTCGCTCTCCAGTTTTTCCGCCGCGCGCTGCCGTTCCTCTTCCAGCGCTTTTTTCTCCAGTTCGCGCTGTTCCTCCTGCAGCCGCTGGGTTTCAATCAGGTTGTTGCGGAAGATTTCGAGGGCCCGCGCCATCGCGCCGATTTCGTCCTTAAAGCCCCGGCCTGCAATAACGACATCCGTATTGCCTTCCGCAAGACGAGCGGTCGTTTTTGTCAGTCCGGTGATGGGGCGAATAATGCTGCGGGCAATGAAGAAGCCGGCAATCAGCGCGAGGGCGAGGATCGCCAGCGCGAGCCCGCACATGGCAAGAACGATCTGCTGTCTGGTGGCATCGCGCCCTGCCAGCGCGGTTTCCTGGTTCGATTGCGCAAATACCGTCATGGCCTCAAATGCGGTGGCCATGTCCGCAAAAATAGACGAAAGCTTTTTGGTTTCCCCGGCAAGCTGGACGCTGGCATCCGCAAATGCCTTGAAATCCCTGACATAGGTATCGAGCAACCCGATGATCGCCTGCTGCGTTGCCGCCGGCAGGGTGCTATTCCCGAGCAGGGACAGGAATTCGGCCTGCCGCTGTTCGATACGGGTGATATATTTCGGGTCCCCGCGCATGATGAAGTCTTTCTCATGCCGGCGCATCATCAGCATCTTGACGGTCAGGCTTTCCTGGTTCGTATCGTTCAGCAGCGTTTCAACATCGTGGACCGCCTTTCGCAGGCTGCCCTGAAGACCGGCTTTTTCGTCGAAGCCCAGCTTTTCCTGCAATCCGAATACAGTGTCGAACTGAAGCGTGTGTTCATTGAGGCCGCTGGCCAGTACCTTGAGCGTATCGTCAATCGGCTGCGATTGCGGAATCCGGTCGAGCGAAGCAAGCGCTTCCTGCGCGCCGGTGGCGGCACCCAGGTATTTTTCGCGATATTTCGGATCCTTGCGTAACAGGAAATCCTTTTCATTCCGCCGCATCTGCAATGCCGCAATTTCGACCTTGTCAGTCATCGCGGCGATTGAGACATAGGCATCGAAGCCCCGCTGGTTTTCTTCGAGTTTGAACTGCGATATCGCGGTCACAGCGCCGAACGCGACAAGGGAGATGACGCAAAGGCCGACAAGCAGCCATATCCGGACTCCGATCCCCGTGTTTCGCAGGATATTTCCACCGGAGCCGGCGGCTTGCGGCGCGTCACCAGTGGCTTTTACTTCCTGACCGGTTGAGGATGCTGTTGGGTTAACGGGGTGCGACATTTGCAAGATTTCCAATTCTGTTTTCCGCACAGGGAACGAGATTTTCAGTGTTCCGCGAGAACACCCATGGCGCGCAGCGCCAAGGAACAAGCGCTAAAAATGCACAGAAAATCTGAACATGCAGTTAAGCGGAAACAGAATTATTTCAAATGCATAGCTTAATGGTTGTATCCATAATCAGAATCTTTCGTGACGGCACCAATCCGTTTGATCTGGCGCAACGCACAGAAATTGCCCGCAAGAATAGAGTGGGGCATGCGAACCAGAATCGTGATTATCGATGGACACCCGGACCCGGACAGGGCGCGGCTGTGCCATGCGCTCGCCGAAGCCTATGCCGAAGGAGCACAGGCAGCGGGGAACCAGATAAAGCGGATCGATGTGGCTGTGCTGGATTTTCCGTTGCTGCGCACACAGGTGGATTTCCGGAACAGCGCGCCACCGGTTGATATCGCCTCGGCACAGGAAGCAATCACCTGGGCGGATCACATCGTGATTCTGTATCCGCTTTGGCTCGGCACGATGCCGGCCTTGCTGAAAGGCTTCCTGGAACAGGTTTTCCGGCCCAGCTTCGCCATGGATTACACGAACGGGAAGTTTCCAAAAGGGCGGCTTTCGGGCCGCTCGGCGCGGATCGTCATCACGATGGGGATGCCCGGCTTCGCCTATCGCTGGTTCTTCGGCGCGCACAGCCTGAAGAGCCTTGAACGCAATATCCTGAAATTCGTCGGCATCCGGCCGGTGCGCGAAACCCTGTTCGGCATGGTCGAAACCGCAACCGACGCAAAGCGCGCGGGCTGGCTGGATACGATGCGGGCGCTTGGCCGAAAAGGCGAATAGCCTCTCAGCCGGCAAAGAACCGCAGTGCCTCCTGCCCCACGGTTTCGGCATGTTCCCAGGTCATGCCGAACCGGCCGTTTGCAATGACCCTGTCGCGATGATCGCGCACCCGGCCGGCAAATTCGCCGCGATGCTTCGCATACAGGAAATGTTCGCCCCACAGGTTCATCGCCGGACAGGCAATCCGGCCCAGGTTTCCGGTGATGTCGAAAGCATGCAACGCGTCCAGCGCCTGCCAGCGGTCGCGGCCGATTTCGATCTGCGCCGTATTGACCCGGTCCATCCAGGATTGGGTCGGGTGCATCGGCATGTGCAGCGGGTCGTGTTCCAAAACGAAATCGAGCGTCCGTGTCAGGGGGAAGCCGGATGGGTCGGCCGGGCGCAACCCGGATTTCAGCGGCGCATGGGCTTCCTCCGCATCATCCACTTCCGGGTAGAAGGGACAGTTGACCAATACCATTCGCTCGACGCGGTCGGGATGGTTCACCGAAAAGGCGATGGACGTCGCCGCGCCCACCGCTTCGCCCAGCACGCAGGCTTTTCCATAACCCAGATGGTCCATCACCGCGACGGCGCTTTGCGCATAATCGTCGATGCGGGGCTGTTCGGTGACATGGTCCGAATGGCCGTGGCCCGGATAATCAATGGCGACGACGCGGCGCGCCGCGCCGATCACCGCCATCAGTTCCAGCATCAGCGCCGATGATTGCTGATTGATATGGAACAGGAAGACCGGCGTACCGCCGCTGCCCGCCGCCCGGTAATGGATATAGCCGTACTGCGTTTTGACCAGCCCGCGTTCGATTTCCATTCGCTTGTCCTCCCCGTTCAGTCAGGCCGTGGTTTTGCGTCAATCGGCGGATGCTCTTTGATGGCATCTTCATTGACTTCCGCGCCCCAGCCAGGCCCGGTCGGCAGCTTCATGTGCCCGTTTTCGATCACCGGTTTCTCGGTCAGCAGGTCATATGCCCAGGGAACCTGGATGTAATCCATTTCCATGACGCGGAAATTGGGCACCACCGCGCCGAAATGGGCGCTGATCAGCGTACCGATGGGACCGGCGTAATTATGACTCGCCACGTTGATGTCATAGGCATCGCTCAGCGCCGCCATGCGCAGCGAATCGAGGATACCGTTATACATGATGTCGGTGATGACC
>CAXBEC010000136.1:0-7318 GCA_963974145.1 uncultured Alphaproteobacteria bacterium
AAAATCGGGCGATATCGAAAAGGGATTTGCCGAAGCCGATGTCATCATCGAACGCGAATTCAAGACCGCAGCCGTGCATCAGGGTTATATTGAACCGCATGCCTGCGTCGCGAGCTGGGCGGAAGACGGTGTCGCCGAACTGTGGTGCACCACACAGGGCCATTTCGTCGCGCGCGCCAAATGCGCAAAGATTCTGGACATCGATATCGCGAAACTTCGCGTGACCTCCTCCGAAATCGGCGGCGGGTTTGGCGGCAAGATCATCGTCTATCTGGAACCGCTTGCGCTTGCCCTGTCACGAAAGGCCGGCCAGCCGGTCAAGATGACCATGACCCGCGACGAGGTGCTGCGCGCCAGCGGCCCGACCTCCGGTTCGTTCATCAAGGCCAAGATCGGCGCGACCAAGGATGGCCGCCTGACGGCCGGTCAGGTCGAACTGTATTATCAGGCCGGCGCCTTCCCGGGCGCGCCGGTCATGCCGGGCGTGATGTGCGCTTTTGCCCCCTATGACCTTGAAAATGTGGACGCGGTAGCCTTCGACGTTGTCTCGAACCGCCCGAAGGTCGCGGCCTATCGTGCCCCCGGCGCGCCGATGTCGGAATACGCCGTCGAAGCCACGATCGACGAAATCTGCAACAGGATCGGCATGGATCCGGTTGAATTCCGGCTCAAGAACGCTGCCCGGGAAGGCACCCGTGCCGCGTTCGGACCCAAATTTGGCCCCATCGGGCTGGTTGAGACGCTGGAAGCCACCAAGAACCACCCGAATTACCATGTACCGCTGGGCCCCAACCAGGGTCGCGGCGTTGCCTCGGGGTTCTGGTTCAACATCGGCGGCGAAACCTGTGTCACCGTCAATGTCATCGAGGACGGCTCTATCACGGTCATGACGGGCCTGCCCGACATTGGCGGTTCGCGCGCGTCGCTCGCCCTGATGGTCGCCGAAGATCTTGGCGTGGACTATGACAAGGTCCGCCCGATTGTCGCCGATACGGCGGCGTTAGGCTTTACCTTCATCACCGCCGGCAGCCGCGGCACCTTCTCCGGCGGGCTGGCCGCACACCAGGCGGCGGAAAAGACCATCGACGAGCTTCGTTCCCGTGCTGCGAAGATCTGGGATATTCCCGCCGACGCGGTCGAGTGGAAAGATGGCGCTGCCCATCCCGCCGGATCGAACGCCGGTGAATTCGACCCGCTATCGCTCGCGGAGATCGCGAAAACGGCCGGCAAGACCGGTGGCCCGATCGGCGGCGATGCCCGGATCAACGCGACCGGCGCGGCGCCCAGTTTCGGGACCCATCTGGTCGATGTCGAGGTCGACCCCGAAACCGGCCATGTGAAGGTCCTGCGTTACACCGTCATCCAGGACGCCGGAAAGGCCGTTCAGCCCGATTACGTCGAAGGACAGTTCCAGGGCGGTGCGGTACAGGGAATCGGCTGGGCGCTGAACGAGGAATATATCTACAACAAGGACGGCAAGCTGGAGAACGCCGGCTTCCTCGACTATCGCATCCCGGTCGCATCGGATGTCCCGATGATCGATACGGTCATCGTCGAGGTATCCAATCCGACCCATCCGTTCGGAGTCCGCGGCATTGGCGAAACGCCGATCATCCCGCCGCTCGCCGCGATTACAAACGCGGTCTCGAACGCACTGAACATCCGCTTTACCGAAGTGCCGATGTCCCCGCCCAAGGTCCTGGCGGCGATTGAAGCATCTTACAGCCTGGCTGCTGACTAGGGCATTTCAGGCCCAACCGGGCAGCTGCATAAGAAAAACCGCCGCGCGAGGAAATTCGTGCGGCGGTTTCGTTTTGTGCCCCATGCAATTCGGCCTGGGCCAGGCCGGAACGCAGTGCCGCTTGCCTTCAGTCGTCGTCGGGGTCGAGCAGCCGATGGACATGGATGACGAAGTATTTGGTCATGGCGTCATCGACCGTAGCCTGCGCCTTGCTGCGCCAGACCTTTTTCGCCTCTTCATAATTGGGATACAGGCCCACGACATCGACCTTCTCAAGGTCTTCAAACTCGTTGTCGTCCAGCGACTTCAACTTGCCACCCAGAACCATATGCAACAGCTGCTTCGCCATGCTTCTTCCTTCACAATAATGGCGGGGAGCGCCCGATGACGCCGGGCCGCGGAACGCGGGGAAAAATCAACCCGCATCCCAAGGCTAAAAAAAGTTGGCGTCCCCAAGGGGATTCGAACCCCTGTTGCCGCCGTGAAAGGGCAGTGTCCTAGGCCTCTAGACGATGGGGACGTCAGGCCCGGAGGTTTAATTGGCGCAGCCCGGAAGGTCAACCCTAATCCGCGCACTTTTACATGCCCGGCAAGACTTGCCGCCTGGGGTGGTTTTGCCTGCCGCCTTCATCCGGCGGTAAATCGCGCCGCACGGCAAGGCACTGATACAAAATACATTTCCCGGATCCCACTCTGGCATCGCGCTTGCATATTTACCGGCAGCAGCCAAATAGGGACAGAAATATGACGGCCAGTTACCTGTATATGCCGAGTATTACCGCGCTGAATGGACATAGTGCCGCATTCGCGTCGATCAGCCAGAACGTTTCGAATCTGACAACAAGCGGGTTCAAGAATTCAGAGACCTTGTTCTCCGATCTGGTCGGCAGCAAGAACGGTTCCGCTTTCGGCCAATTCAGCGGAATCAAACCCGCAACCCGCAATCTGATTGAGCAACAGGGTTCGATCATCAGCACTAACCGCAGCCTTGATGTGGCAATCGACGGTGCCGGGTTTCTCGTGACCAATACGGCTTTTGACGGGTCGGGCGAAACATTCCTCACCCGCGCGGGGTCAATTGACCTGCGCGTTGTCGGCGCCCCCGGCGCCGAACAGACATTCCTGGCCGACCAGAGCGGCAATTTCCTGCAGGGCTGGCCCAGCGATGGCGCGGGTGGATTTTCCATCGGAACAGGTCTTGGCTCGCTGCAGCCCATCCGGGTTGATACGGGCGCTGCCCTGTCAGCAGCAGCAGCCACGACCACCGCAACCATGTCCGCCAACCTGCCCGCGGGATCCGCGACGGCAGCCAATTTCGACCTGAGCGTCGGCGTTTTCGACGATCTCGGCAACGCGCACACCCTGTTGTTTGATTTTACAAAAAATGTGGCGCTGGACACCTGGGACGTAGTGGCAACGACGCCGGATGGCGCACTATCCGCCGGATCACCCTTTTCCATGACTTTCGATGCAAGCGGGCAGATCGTGTCGCCGGCCAGCCAGACCGTTGGCGTTACCTGGGCCAACCCCGCAACAGCCGCCGCCAGTTCCATTGCCGTCGATTTTTCCGGCATGACCCAGTTCGGCGGCGCATTTACACCCCGGGCCATATCATCGAACGGCAATACGCTCGGTACACTCGTCGATGCGACGGTCAACGCGGCCGGCGAAATCGTCGGACGATTCAGCAACGGTCTGACCCAGGGGCTCGCCAAACTGCCGCTTGCCGTCGTCCGCAATCCAAACGGGCTGACACCGCAAGAGGGTACGAATTTTTCGCTGAGCACAAATTCCGGCGATCTGCGCCTGCTGGAAGCGGATCAGACAGCCTTTGGTACGTTTTCACCGCAGGCCATCGAAGAATCAGCTGCCGACCTCGCCACCGAATTCAGCAAACTGATTATTACCCAGCGTGCCTATTCCTCGGCCGCCCAGACCATCAAGGTGGTCGATGAAATGCATCAGGTTGCGACGCGGTTGAAGGGTTAATACTGCCCCCTAGATTCGGGCGGCGTCTTCGATTACCAGTTGGGATTCGTCTTTTCCGCGCCACCTGTCCCGCAACAGATGCCCCGCAAGGTGCATCGGCATACCGCCGGATTTCAGCAATATATCGCCCAGAGGCGTATCCACCGCCCGAAAGGCAATCCCCTTGAGGCGCGCCCCGCCCTCGCCGCTGATAAAAACAGCGCACATGGTCGCGTCCCACGATATCGGCCGGCGGCCTGCAGGCTGTCGTCGATACCCAGTTCCGCGACGATGCCGTCTGTCCCTATATCATCCGCGATCCGGGCCGCGAGGAATTCCTGAAATGCTGCTTCCGCACCACGCTCCAGCGTAAAGCCCGCCGCCATGGTGTGCCCGCCGCCATTGATCAGCAGCCCCGACTGCCGCGCGGCAACCACCGCGGAACCGAGGTCCACCCCGCGTACGGACCGCCCCGAGCCTTTTCCGATCCCGTCTTCGTCATAGGCGACCACGCAGGCGGGCCGGTTGTAGCGATCCTTCAAACGGCTTGCGACAATGCCGATCACGCCCGGATGCCAGCCATCCGCTGCCGCGAAGACCAGTTCCCGCCCCGCAACCTCGTTCCCCTTCCGCGTCTCAACCTGCTCGATTGCCTCCTCGAGACACCCGGCCTCGATCGTCCGTCGTTCCTCGTTATAGGCATCGAGCCGCGCCGCAATGGCCCGCGCCTCGTCCGGCTCATGCGTGGTCAGTAACAACGCGCCCAGACCGGCCTCGCCGACCCTGCCGCCGGCATTGACGCGCGGTCCCATGATATAGCCGGCGTGATACGCGTCCGGCGTCTCGCTGACCCGGGCAACGTCGGCAAGTGCCGCCAGGCCGATATTGCGGCGCCGGGCCATGACCTTCAGCCCCTGACAGACGAAAACCCGGTTGACCCCGGTCAGCGGCACCACATCGCAGACGGTTCCCAGCGCGACGAGATCGAGCAGGCCGAGCAGGTTCGGCGGCTGTTTTCCATCGAACCATCCGACGTCGCGCAGCGCGCGGTTGACCGCAACGGCGACCAGGAAGGCCACCCCCACCGCTGCCATCGCGCCATGCGGGCTTGCATCATCCAGACGGTTCGGATTGATCACCGCATGCGCGGCAGGCAGGCGCGGTTCCGCGACATGATGGTCAACAACTATCACATCCAGGCCGGCCGTTCGGGCTGCTTCCAGCGGTTCAAAGGCGGTAATACCGCAATCGACGGTCACGACCGTGCGGATCCCCTCCTCCGCCAGCAGACGCATCGCGTCCGCGTTCGGGCCATAACCTTCATTGCGCCTGTCAGGGATGTAGATCCGCGTTTTTCCGCCAGCCGCTTCGAAGAAGCGTGCCAGCACAGCAGAAGCGGTTGCGCCGTCAACGTCGTAATCGCCGAAAATGCCTATAGTTTCGCCGGACCGAACCGCATCAACAAGCCGGGAGACAGCCTTATCCATATCCAGCAGATGCGCCGGATCGGGTAAATGCTCCTTCAGGGACGGGTTGAGAAACGCCTCTGCAGAATCGAGGGAGATACCGCGCGCCGCCATGACGCGACCGACGGCTTCCGGTAAACCGAATCGCTGTGAAAGGGCAAGTCCCAGCCGGTCGTCATCGCTGCGCGCCCGCCAGCATTTGCCGCTGACCGAACGCTCGACTCCCAGAAAAACCGGCCGGTTTTCGCTCATTCGTCCTGGAACTTGAACCCTGTCTTGCGGGTAAAGTCGTGGTTGGCACTGACCTTCCGCACCGTGCCGCTTTTTGACCGCATGATGATGGATTCGGTGAAAGCGCCGCTCCCGGTCCGGCGCACGCCCCGCACCATGGTACCGTCCGTCACGCCCGTCGCCGCGAACATAACGTCACCGGAGGCCAGGTCGAGGAGCCCGTATTTACGGTCAAGGTCGGTAATTCCCCATTTCGCTGCCCGTCCCCGCTCATCATCGTTGCGGAACAGCAGGCGACCCTGCATCTGACCGCCAATACAGCGCAATGCTGCCGCCGCCAAAACACCCTCCGGTGCGCCGCCACTGCCCATATACAGGTCAACACCGCTGTCGCCGGTGGAGGTCGCGATGACACCGGACACGTCGCCGTCGCCGATCAGCATGATGCGGGCACCAGCTTCCCGCACCGCCTTGATCAGATCCGCATGGCGCGGTCGGTCGAGGATGCAGACGACAACGTCGCTGATTGCCTTTTTCTTTGCATTTGCCAGGCTGGCGAGGTTCTCCGCCGGAGTCATGTCCAGATCGACGATCCCTTCCGGTAGGCCCGCACCAACAGCAATCTTGTCCATATAGACATCGGGAGCATTCAGAAAATTACCGGAATCAGCCATGGCGATGACCGCGAGCGCATTCGTCCCGCCCTTCGCCGTTATCGTGGTGCCTTCCAGCGGGTCGAGAGCGATATCGACTTTCGGGCCTCCGCCTTTCCCCACTTTTTCGCCGATATACAGCATCGGCGCCTCGTCGCGTTCGCCTTCACCGATCACGACCGTGCCTTCAATCGAAAGACTATTCAGTGCCTGCCGCATGGCGTCGACCGCCGCCTGGTCCGCTGCCTTTTCATCTCCGCGCCCCATCCAGCGCGATGCCGCCAATGCGGCCGCCTCCGTCACCCGGACGGCTTCCAGCGCCAGGTTGCGGTCCATCGTACTATAATCTTCACTCATCTAGGCAAACCTCCCGTCAATCCTGTCGTCCGTTCCTGGCACGAAGTGTACACCGAACGACAATCCATTCCGCTACTGCAAATGGGGTATAACCCGTCAAAAAGTCTCGATCCGGATCATCCGGGGAGGTTCCGTGACACTGTCCAGCGCCGCAATCCGGCCAAGCGCCTGCTGCATCGCGGCTTCCCGGGCTTCATGCGTCGTCACGACAAGCGGCACAACACCAACCGCCGCCCGTCCCCGCTGGATCGCGGATTCGATGGAAATTTCCGCATCGCGCAGGGCCGCGGCAATTTCCGCAAAGACACCCGGCTTGTCATGCACCATGAAGCGAACAAAATAGAGCCCGGTCCGGTTTTCCAAAGGCTGAATCTGCATCGCCTGTTGCGCCGCGACCGGCACGCCGAAAATCGGCACAGCCTGGCCGCGGGCAATATCAATGATATCCGCAACAACCGCCGATGCGGTGGGGCCGCCACCGGCACCCCGGCCCTGGAACATGGTCGTACCGACATAATCGCCATCGCTGACGACCGCGTTGAAAACGCCCTCAACAGCGGCAATGGGTGCATCGACCGGCACCATGACCGGATGGACACGCTGCTGGATGCCGGCTTCCGTCTGTTCCGCAATTCCCAGCAGTTTGATGCGATAACCAAGTTCCGTCGCGAACGCGATATCGATTGCGCCGATATGACGGATGCCTTCGATATGCACTGCGTCGAAATCGATGGCGCAGCCAAACGCGACACTGGTCAGAATCGCCAGTTTGTGGGCCGCATCGACGCCGTCGATATCGAAACTCGGGTCAGCTTCCGCATAGCCAAGTTCCTGCGCATCTTTCAGGACGTCATCAAAATCCCGGCCGGTTTCGCGCATCGTGGTCAGAATATAATTGCAGG
>CAXBEC010000137.1:0-7302 GCA_963974145.1 uncultured Alphaproteobacteria bacterium
ACGACAACGAGAAACAGGACCGCCAGGCCAAACATGCCGGCCCGGGCCGCAATGGTCCGTGATGCGGCAGAAACCTCCCCGATTTTTGTCAGGTCCTTGCTGAGTGTTTCCTTGTACATGGAGGAATCATCCCGCGATTGATTTCGACAAATGGATGGCGTGTCACAAAAACGTCATAAAACCGTAACGAACCCAGACCGTTTGACATATGCCTTCGGGCGATGCAATTGCTATCCCGTCCTGCGGCGCCTCCAAGCCGCCTGAATTATGGGAGTGTGGCGAATGAATGGCGCGGAAAGTCTGGTGCGGACACTGGTCAAGGGCGGTGTCGATGTCTGCTTCACCAACCCCGGGACCTCGGAGATGCATTTCGTGGCCGCGCTCGACAAGGTCGATGGCATGAACTGCCTGCTTTGTCTGTTCGAGGGCGTTGTGACCGGCGCCGCCGACGGCTATGCCCGGATGGCCGGAAAGCCGGCTTCGACCCTGCTGCATCTCGGCCCCGGGCTCGGCAATGCCGTTGCCAATTTGCACAATGCTCGCAAGGCGGATACGCCGATGATCAATATCGTCGGCGAACATGCGACCTATCACATCGAACATGATGCGCCGCTGACGGCCGATATCGAAGGTATCGCGCGGCCGGTTTCGCACTGGGTGAAAACCTCTCGGGATTCCAGGACTGTCGCGGCGGATGCGGCAGAAGCGATCGCCACGGCAAGCGCGCCGCCGGGGCAGATCGCGACGCTGATCCTGCCCGCCAACACTGCGTGGGAAGAATCAGATGGTCCGGCCGATGTTCCGGCGATAGCCCGCCGCGGCACGATTGCCGACGACGCGGTCACTTCCGCCGCGAAGGTGTTGCAATCGGGCGAACCGACCGTGCTGATGCTGGCCGGACAGGCGTTGTATGAAGACACGCTCAACCTGGCCGGCCGCATCGCCGCGAAAACCGGCGCGGGTCTTATTTCGCAGGGTGCGAATGCCCGGTTGCAGCGCGGCGCCGGCAGGGTTGCCGTCAACCGGATACCCTTCTCGGTTGATCAGGCGCTCGAGGTGCTGGCGCCCTACCGGAACATCATTCTGGTCGGCGCAAAACCCCCGGTGGCGTTCTTCGCCTATCCCGGTAAGCCGAGCCGGCTGGAAGCCGAGGGCTGCCAAATTCACCGGCTCTGCGAACTGGGCGAGGACGCCGAAGACGCGCTGGCGCGGCTGGCCGAAGCCGTGGGTGCGAAGCCCGGTGATGCGCAGGTGCAGCAGGCCTTCCGCCCCGACCTGCCGACGGGCGCGCTGACGGCGGAGACCATCGCCGCCGTGCTGGGCAATGTCCTGCCGGAAGGCGCAATCGTCGCAGATGAATCGGTGTCTGTCGGCCGCGGCTTTTTCCCGATGACCGCCGGCACCCCGCCGCATGACTGGCTGAACAATATGGGTGGCTCCATCGGGCTGGGCATGCCCATGGCGACGGGTGCCGCGGTGGCCTGCCCGGACCGCAAGGTGATCTGCCTGGAAGGCGACGGCAGCGGCATGTATACGCTGCAGGCGCTGTGGACCCAGGCGCGCGCCAACCTGGATGTGACGACCGTCGTCCTCGCCAATCGCTCCTACGCGATCTTGCGTGGCGAACTCACCCGGGTCGGTGCGGAAAACCCCGGCCGCAAGGCGCTGGACATGCTGGACCTGTCGCGGCCCACCCTGGACTGGGTGCAGATGGCAAACGGCATGGGGGTCGAAGCCGTTCGCGTGGATACCTGCGAAGCCTTCCACAAGGCAATGGTCGCGGGCATCGCGGTCAAGGGTCCTTACCTGGTCGAAGTTGTGATGTAGACGGTGCGCGATGAAGCTGTTTGTAACCCTGACCTCGCCCTATGCCCGGATGGTCCGCGCGCTGATCATCGAAAAAGGCATAGAAGACAGGGTCGATGTCGTGCCGATCCAGACGCGGACCCTGGATACGCCGTTGCTGGCGATCAACCCGGCTGGACGGGTGCCGACCCTGGTCAATGATGACGGCGAAATGTTCGATGAATCTGCGCTGATCATCGACTACCTGGAGGCCATGTACGGGCCGCCGCGGCTGGCGCCGCCGGCGACCTGGGCAGCGCGACGCCTGGAAGCCCATGCCCGCAGCAATCTGGACGGGCTGTCGGTATGGATTCGCGAATTGCGGCGGTTACCGGAGCACCGCTCGCCCATCATTCTGGCGCTTGAGGAAGCGCGCGGGTTGCGCTTGGCGAAGGAATTCAACGATATAGCCGCCAGCGGGGCGCTGGACGGGCCGCTGGACCGGGTGCAACTCCTCCTGGGCTGCACCTTCCACTGGCGCGACAGAACGATGCTGGACTTCGACTGGCGTGACGGCAACCCGCACCTGTCCGCCTGGGTCGACCGCTTCGCCGAACGGGAATCGATGCAACGCACGATCCCGCCCGTCTGAGGCTCATTCTTTAGGCTTCAGATCCAGCGACGCGGAATTCATGCAATAGCGCAGCCCGGTCGGCGCCGGCCCGTCGGGGAAGACATGGCCGAGATGCGCATCGCATTTCGCGCAGATGATTTCGGTCCGGCGCATGAAGAACTTGTTGTCCGATTCCTCGCCGACCGCCTCCGGCGACAGCGGCTGAAAGAAGCTGGGCCAGCCGGTGCCGGAATCGAACTTGGTGTCCGAATCGAACAGCGGATTGCCGCAACAGACGCAGACATAGGTCCCTGCATCCTTGGTATCTGCATATTTGCCGGAAAAGGCCCGTTCGGTACCTTTCTCGCGGGTCACATGATATTGCTCGGGCGACAGCTGCGCCCGCCATTCCGCGTCGGTTTTTACGATTTTGCCGGATGTGTCGTCAGCCATTTGCCGTTCTCCCATCGTCCCGCCGGCGGGCCGCCGCAATAGGTGCGGACCCCTTCCAGCATTTCGTGCATTGGTCCATCTTCTATGCCAAGCGCGTGCATGTGTTCAACCGTGTTCGCCAGATACTCCGCGCAGGTGCCAATCTTGCCCTTTGCTTCGGCAAGATGGGCGATCAGCAGGTCGCGGGGCAGCTTGCCTGTATAACGAACATGGTCGCGCCGGATGACGAATGTAAGGGCCTTCAAGGGCCCGTCCGGCGTGTGGACCGTGACCCAGCGGGCCATATAGGACCCGCCGCCCATTTCACGCGCCCAGACAATTTCCAGTTCCTCGCGCACCTGTTCCGGTGCGATGCAATAGGCCATGCCGGTGCAGGATCCGCCGCGATCCAGCCCCAGGGTCAGTCCCGCCAGTTCCGGCGACCCGCGCCCGGCCGCCGTCCACATGCAGAAACTGCGGTGATAGCCATACACCTTGCCGGGGTGGCGCTCACAATAGTGAAACGCCGGGTTCCACATCAGCGAGCCGTAACCGAACAGCCAGACGCATTCGCCCGCGGGCATACCGTTCAGCGCGGCACGCAGGGTTTCGTTGCGTTCCTCGTCTGAAAGCCGCGCGGTCAGACCCAGCGCTTCCGCTTCGCGCACGATCTCTTTGACAACCCCGTCCCTGATCGAATCGCGGCTCAAGATCACGAAGTGCGGCTCCTGCTTGCGGAAATTCCGGCGCCGGCAAAGGCGACGGGTTACGGGTATATCCCCAATATCTTATGTCCTTGCGGCGGTTTCAACCGGGGTGTGGCTGGGCCGCGTCAGAATGAACAGGGCAACCCCCGCCATAACCCCGCCGGTGGTGACCGGCAGCACCCATCCCGATGCTATAAGCGCGAGGATCGTGAGGCTGACCGTCATCGTCGATACCGCGAGGCATTTTGCCTGTGGCGGTATGACCCGGTGGCGGTCCCAGGCCTGCAGCGCGGCGCCAAAGCGGGGATGATTGTATAGCCATGCCCGCAGGCGCGGTGATGACCGGGGAAACGCCCAGAGTGCGATGATGAGGAATACGGTCGTCGGCATGCCGGGCAGCAGGGCGCCGATCATGCCCAGCACTACATTGCTCCACCCGCAGACGAGCAATGCATAACGGCGCGTGCGCGAGGATTCTAATGTCAATCGGACGGGTGCTACGGTATCGGCCACGGACGACATCTCCTTTGCTGCCATTATGGCAGTCTTCCCTTAATGCCTGGTGAACCTCAAAGTTCCGTCTGGCAGACGTCCCGGACGCAGGTTCTCAGCCAGCGATGGGCCGGGTCGGCATCCATCCGCGGGTGCCAGAGCAGGGATACGGTGATTTCCGGGAGCGGGACAGGCAGGTCGAAGCTGTACAACCCGGCACGCAGGATTCCGGTGTGCCGTTCGGGGACTGTGGCGATCAGGTCGGTCGTGCGGACCAGTGACAGGGCAGTCGCAAAGCCGCCGACAATCACCGTGACCCGCCGTTCCAGACCGAAGGGTTCCAGCGCCGCATCGACAAGGCCCCGGTCAAGGCCGCGCGATGAGACAAGGACATGCGTTCCCGCAGCGTAACGGACCGGGGTGATCTCGCCTTCGCCGAGTGGATGCGACGGGCGCACGACGCCGACAAACCGGTCCCGGAACAACGCCTGTGTCCGCAGTTCGGGTCCGGTCGCAGGACCGACGACTCCGGTTTCCAGATCGACCGTGCCGTCGCGCAGGGGTGTGCTGTTTCGGTCCGGCTTCAGCATGAAGCGCAGCCGGACACCGGGGGCATCCGCGCCGGTTCGGGCGATGAGTCCGGGGCCGAAATTTTCGGCGAAACCTTCACTGGTGCGCAGGGTGAATGTCCTGACCAGTCTGGCAAGGTCAAGCGCCTCTGCGGGGCGGAGAATCGCTTGCGCTTCTCCCACCAGTACGCTGACCCGGTCGCGCAATTCGAGCGCCCGGGGCGTCGGGACGAGGCCGCGACCCGCACGCACCAGCAGGGGGTCGCCCATCGTTTCGCGCAGGCGGGCAAGCGCGCGGCTCATCGCCGAAGGGCTGAGCCCGAGCCGGCTGGCGGCGCGTGCGACACTGCCTTCGGCAAGCAGCACGTCCAGGGTGACCAGCAGGTTGAGATCCGGTTTCGCCATGCGCGGACCATAGCACGAATCGCTCATGATATGGCGTTTCATGCATGGATACAGTGCATATGGTGCGTCTTCCGCCATCTCGGAATGTGGCCCAGATTTCCTGCGGCTCCGATGCGGGGGCCAAGGTAAACCATGGAGACCAAAAAATGCCGTTCGTCACAACACCGGAAGGCGCCGCCCCTGGAGGCTCGATCCGGCAGCTTCCTGTCCGCTGGGCTCTCGCCGCCCTGTCCCTGTCCATGCTGCTGTCATCTCTGGGCATCAGTATCGTCAATATTGCCCTGCCGACCCTGGCGAACGTGTTTGGCGCCCCGTTCCAGCACGTGCAATGGGTGGTCCTGGCGTATCTGCTGACCATCACGACGCTGGTCGTCAGCGTCGGGCGGCTGGGGGACATCGTTGGCCGGCGACGGTTGCTGCTTGCGGGGATTCTCGTGTTCACGGTGGGGTCGGCCCTGGGCGCTGTCGCACCCACACTGGCGTTGCTGATCGCCGCCCGGGCGGTACAGGGGCTGGGTGCGGCGGTGATGATGGCTCTCACCATGGCCTTCGTTGGCGAAATCGTGCCGAAGAATCGGACCGGAAACGCGATGGGGCTGCTCGGCACAATGTCTGCAGCGGGCACCGCACTCGGCCCGTCGCTGGGCGGGATGCTGATCGCCTTGGGGGGATGGCGCATGATCTTCGTCGTCATCGTGCCGCTGGGCGGTTTGGCTCTGCTGCTGGCCTGGCGCGCTTTACCCGCCGACCGCGCCGTTGTGCAAACGGAACGAAAGGGATTCGATGTTCCGGGCACATTGCTGCTGGCGCTGACGCTCGCCGCCTATACCGTTGCCATGACCTTCGGACGCGGCAGTTTCGGGGTGTTCCAATTGGCACTGCTGTCGGTTTCCGTCTGCGGCGTCGGCCTGTTCCTGTATGCGGAATCGAACGCGGCTTCGCCGTTGCTCCGGCCGGCGATGTTGCGCAATCCGGTACTGGGGGCGAGGCTTGCGATGAGTGTGCTCGTCTCCACCGTGCTGATGGCGACGCTGGTTGTCGGGCCGTTCTATCTTTCCAGCGCGCTGGGCCTCGATGCGGCCAGTGTCGGCCTCGTTGTTTCTGCCGGCCCGGTTGCCGTCGTATTGACCGGGGTGCCGGCTGGTCGCGCTGTGGACCGTTTTGGCGCCGGGCGCATTACCGTCGCCGGACTCTTCGCCATTGCGACCGGGTGCGCCGCCCTGTCCATCCTGCCCGAAACGCTTGGCATCGCTGGCTATCTCGTCCCCATTCTCACGGTCACGATTGGCTATGCCCTGTTTCAGACGGCCAACAACACCGCGATCATGGCTGATGTGGTACCCGACCGGCGCGGAGTGGTTTCCGGAATGCTCACCCTGTCGCGCAACCTTGGTCTTGTTACCGGCACGTCCGTCCTGGGCGCGGTGTTTGCCGTTGCCTCGACGGCAACCGATATCATGGCGGCGTCGCCAGAGGCTGTCGCCACCGGCATGCGGACAACCTTCGCCGTGGCGGCGGGGCTGGCCGTCGTTGCGATCCTGTGCGCCTTTGGCCGCCGTGCTCTTGCTAACCGTTCGACGCAAGGTAATGCCGCGTTATGAGCGGGTGCGGGCGCAGCCGGATACGCCGCGATTGCCGACGGATCTCTTCCGGGGTGGGATCAGAACCGTCCGTCATAGGCGCCGCGCGGAATATGTGCGGCGATGATTGTGAAGGTATCGGCGGCCAGACCGTCACGGACCGCTTCCGCCAGCGCCGGCCGGCTGTCCACGTCGATACCGATGCCGCCCATGGCCCGCGCCACCGCAGCGAAATCGGTCTGTTCGAAATCGACGCCCAGATTGGTCATGCCGGTCGCGCGCTGCTTCATTTCGATCAAGGTCAGCGATGCATCGACAAACACCACGATGACCAGCGCCAGCTTCCGGTCGCGCAGGGTCGCCAGTTCGCCCAGGATCATTTCCAGTCCCGCATCGCCGGTGAAGGCGACCACCGGGCGGTCCGGGTCCACCAGTTTCACGCCCGCCGCCAGCGGCATGCCGCACCCCATGCTGCCGAAGGCCGAAGACTGGATCAGCGTATGCGGCTGCGCGCATTTCCACACCGAACTCAGCAGGATCCGGTGGGCACCCGTATCGCAACTAACCATCGCATTTTCCGGCAGCAGCCGGTTGACCTCGTCGCAGATCGCAGCCGGGCCCCATGCCTCATCGGTGGGAAAGGCGGCGGCCAGCGCGTTGCGGGTTTCCAGCGTGGCGCCGTTCGACCAGACCGGCCCCGGGGTGACGCCGTCGCGCAA
>CAXBEC010000138.1:0-7295 GCA_963974145.1 uncultured Alphaproteobacteria bacterium
GGGTCATGGCGAAGTGATGCTGGATATACCGGAAGGGTTCAGCGGCCGGCTGCGACTGATGGCCGTTGCGCATTCGCGCGACGCGGTTGGCCAGGGCATCGGTAATCTGGTCATTCGCGATTCCCTGATGGCCGACCTGTATCTGCCGCGCTTCCTGGCGCCGGGTGATGCCGCCCGGGTCATTGTTGAACTCATCAGTACCGATGCGCCCGCCGGAGAATATACACCGACTCTATCGGTGTCGGGGCCGGCCCGTATTGACGGGACTTTGCCACTGCCAGTGCAACTTTCCGCAGGGGGACGATGGTCCGCATCAGTCACCCTTTTGGCGGATGCGCCGGGTGACGCGGTGCTGACACTCGGTGTGACCGGGCCTGCTGGCCTCAAGCTTGAACGGCGGTGGACGCTGGCGCTGCGCCCCGCCCAGGCCTGGCGTCAGACGCGGCATGTCGTGGCGCTTGACCCGGGTAACAGCATCACGCTGACAGATGCCCTTGCTGCGGACCTCTATCCGTCGGATGCCCGGGTTTCAGTTAGCCTGTCACCAGTTCCCTATGACCTGCATGGGCTGCTGGCCTCGCTTGACCGCTACCCCTATGGCTGTACGGAACAGACTGTCAGCCGTGCATTGCCGTTGCTCTACCTAAGCGCATTGAGTCCCAATACGGACACGGCGATGGACCTCACGTTGCGCGGCCGCGTTCGGGATGCCGTTCGGCGGGTGTTGTCCCGCCAGCGCTCTGACGGCAGCTTCGGCCTCTGGAGCGCCCGTGATCGCGCGGATCCCTGGATATCGGCCTATGCGCTCGATTTTCTGGATCGCGCCGACGCGCAAGGGTATGGCGTCGATGCGGCGGCGTTGCATCGGTCGCGGCTCTATTTCGATAACCTTTTGAACCGGCGGTCCCTGTCCGACGCGGAGATTGAAGCCGCTGCCTATGGCCTCGCCGTGCTGGCCCGCCGCAATGCTGTCGAACCGGGGACCGTACGGCATTTCGTGGAGGCGCGTCTGAACCGGGTCGGCAGTGGTCTGGGCCGCGCACAGCTGGCGCTTGCTGCCGCGGCGTTCGGGTTTGACGACGGCGCTGATACAGCGCTTGCCGCCGCCGTTCCGGTGCTGGGCAATGGCCGCCATGCCAGCTATGGCAGCGAATTGCGTGACGCGGCGGCGCTGGTATCGGTCGCCGCCACGCTGAAATCAGATGTTCTGCGGGGCGCGGCAGATCGCTTGCGCCAACTCACTCTTGAAGATGGGTATACCAGCACGCAGGAAAAAGCCTGGATGGTCGTGGCGGCCTGGGAATTGCGCCAGGCGATGGCCGCTATACCTCTGACGGTTGACGGCCAAACCCTGCCATCACAACCCCACGGGTTCCACCGTATGCTCGATACGGGTGACCTGACGGGCCGGGGGCTGAGTATTGCCAATCCGGGTGACCAGGCGGTGGACCTGACGATCAGCGTGGGCGGTCACCCCGTGGCCGATGAACCGGCTGTATCCAATGGGATCACCGTCACACGCCGCTACACAACGCCGGATGGCAAGCCGGTGGATCTCGAATCGGTGACGCAGGGCGACCTGCTGCTGGTCATGCTGGAGGGAAGGCTTGGAGCAAGCCAGTTTCCCCGCCGCCTGTTGGTCGCGGACCTGCTGCCGGCGGGCCTGGAAATCCAGACAGCAGTCATGGATGCTACGGAGTTCGAATGGATGGCAGCCATTGACCGGCCCGAAACGCTGCGGTTGCGGGACGACCGCTACGTGGCTGCGTTGACCCGGACCGGTGGTGCATCGTTCCGGCTGGCCTATCTGGTGCGCGCCGTGACGCCGGGTACTTACCGTGTCCCGGCGGCATATGTAGAGGATATGTATGATCCGGTCATACAGGCGCGCGGCCGTATGGGCCGTCTGATCGTCCGCCAATAGGAGCGGGGCATGAACATGCGGCGTTTGCGGAATGGATTCACGGTGCTGGCGGCGCTGGCCGGTCTGGCTGTCGTGGCGGTTACCGTACTGGATGCAGCATTCCCCTTGCCAGTCGCCAAGGGACAGAACCTTTCCCGCGTTCTGCTGGCGAAGGATGGAACGGCCCTGCGGGTCACCGTAACCGCAGACGACAAAATACGCCTGCCCGCCAGGGTCGCCGATGTGGACCCCCGTTTCCTGCAACTGCTCACGGCCTATGAAGATCGCCGCTTCGCAGGGCATCCCGGGGTCGATCCGCTGGCGGTGGTCCGCGCATTGAAGCAATGGGTGGTCTCCGGCGCGGTGGTTTCCGGAGCGTCTACGCTGACCATGCAGGTAGCGCGGCTGCTGGAACCCCGGCCGCGCAATATCCTGTCCAAGGGGCTGGAGATGATGCGCGCACTGCAGCTCGAAGCCCATCTGTCAAAAGAGGAAATCCTTGGCCTTTACCTGACCCTGGCGCCCTATGGCGGCAATCTGGAAGGTGTCCGTGCCGCCGCGCTGGCCTGGCTGGGCAAGGAACCGTCGCGGCTGACCGATGCGGAAGCGGCGCTTCTCGTGGTGCTGCCGCAGGCGCCGGCCCGCCTTCGTCCGGACGTGAACCCGGTACAGGCTCGCGCCGCGCGCGACAAGGTATTACGGCGTGGTGTAACCTATGGCGTGCTGAGCGAGCAGGAAGCCCGACAGGCAATGCGCGACGGGCTGCCTGATCGCCGACGTTCCCAGCCGTTCCACGCGGCCCATCTGGCCGATTATCTGTTTGCGACCCGTGCCGAGACATCCGTGCGCACGTCGCTGGATGCCGGCCTGCAGACCGGAGTCGAAGCGCTGGTGGCGGCTCATGCTGAAAAATCCGGCCCGCGGACAGGCGTAGCCGTACTCGTGGCGGATCACCGGGAGGCGATGGCTGTCCGCGCCTGGGTTGGCAGCCCGGACTACCTGTCGGCGGCGCGGCTCGGGGCCGTCGATATGGTCCGGGCAACGCGATCACCGGGCTCGACCCTGAAACCCTTTATCTATGGCATGGCCTTCGACCGGGCGCTGGCGCATCCCAATACTCGGGTGATGGATGTGTCTCGCCGCTACGGCAATTATGCGCCCGGCAATTTCGATGGCCGGTATCGCGGGTCGGTCACCGTGGCGGATGCGCTGCGGCAATCGCTGAACGTGCCGGCAGTGGCCGTCATGGAACGGCTGGGTACAAACCGGTTTACCCGGGCGCTTGCGGATGCGGGGATTCCCGTCACGCTGCCATCGGGGGAACGGCCCGGTCTGGCAGTGTCGCTTGGCGGGGCTGGAATGACGCTGGAAGACCTTGTTACCCTGTATGGCGCGCTTGGCGCGGCGGGAGAGGTGCGGCCGCTGCGCTTCGACCCCGATACCGGTCCGGATGAAACAATCCGTCTGATGAAACCGGAAACCGCCCGCACCGTATCCGCGATTCTGGAAGGCGCACCACCGCCGCGCGGGCTCGCGCCGGCATCGGTTCTGGCTGGAATACCCCGTTATGCTGCCAAAACAGGCACGTCATTCGGATTTCGCGATGCCTGGGCCTTGGGCGTCGATGGCCGTTATGTTGTCGGCGTTTGGGTCGGCCGGGTGGACGGGACGCCGCGTCCCGGCCATATCGGACGGGACGATGCCCTGCCGCTCCTGCATGCGGTGTTCGGGTTGCTGCCACAGGACCGGGACCGCGCCCTGACGAAACCGGATCAACCGCTGACCGCGCCCGCTCCGCCTGCCCTGCGCAATTTTGATTATGGTATCCGGTCCGCCGACCTGGCGACCCCCGCTCTTGCGCTCGTTTTTCCACCGGATGGGGCGACACTCGACCTTTCCCGGCAAGGCCGGTTCAGGCCGTTGCCGCTGCGCGCCGAAGGCGGCGCCGGCAATCTGCGCTGGCTGGTCAACGGGCGGCCGCTGGCTGACCCTGTCTGGCGCCCCGACGGCCCGGGCGCTGCGTCGATTACGGCAATGGACAGTCTGGGGCAGACGGTCCGCGCGACGGTCTGGATTGAATGACACGAACCCGGCGCGAAACTTCAAGACATTGCTGATTGCAGGATCTACACCGTCTCCCCCGCGGCATGGCCGCTGGCCGTGGCGAAGAGCATTTCCTGCGGGGCGCGGGCGTCGCCGACCGGGATGACCCTGATTCCGGCAGCCTCCAGTGCCGCCGCCAGTGCGTTGTCCGGTGCGCGGGGCGTCGCGTAGGTCAACAACGCGACCTCTTCGATAACCTGCACATCGCCGGTATAGACATTGACAAGCTCCAGCTGACCCTCGGCGCAGGCGTCGCTCCAGCGCGGCTCGCACAGGGGGACGATCTCGATCCGCTGTTCCGCCATGCGCCGCAGGATGCCCTGCCGCGTCACCATCTGGACATCCGTGGCGATGGTGTCGCGCGGCGTGACGATTGCAACCCGGGAAAAACGTTCGCGCAGCGCTTCGGCGCAGGCATAGGTCGCTTCGGTGTGGTCCATGTCGTACAGCACCGCCGTGCCATCCTGCTTTCCCGAGTGGCGCAGGACTTCCGGCATGGCGGCGCGCAGGTCCGGGACCCAGCCTTCCTCGCGGATACTATCGGGAAGCCAGTCGGGCGGGATCATGGTCGCACCCGTGGCCAGGATCACCGTGTCGGGCTTGAGTGCGATGATGTCTTCCGCGTCTGCTCGATGACCCAATTTAAATGTCACACCGGCGCGTTCTGCTGCCACGGTCTGATAGTCATAAATCGACGACACGGTCTCGCCACCGGGCAGCTTTTCGCGTAGCAGCGCCTTGCCACCCGGCATGTCCGAGGCCCCGAACACCGTGACCGAATGTCCTCGCGCGGCGGCGACCCAGGTCGCTTCCATCCCGGCGATCCCGGCACCGACCACGACGACGCGCCTTCGGTCACCCTCGGGTAGCGGCGCTGGCCAGTAGTCTACCTCGTCCGGCTGGCTGACGCGGGGATTGTTCACGCAGGCGATCGGCACGCGCATCATGATAATCGCGCCCCAGCAGGTGTTGCAGGACAGGCAGTAGCGGATATCCCAGGTCCGTCCCGTCGCTGCCTTGTTCGGCCAGGCCGGATCGGCAACCAGCGGGCGGCCCAGAGCGATCAGCGACGCTTCGCCCCGCGCCAGAATACCATCCGCTTCCGCCGGGTCGGTGATCCGGCCCAGCGCCATCAGCGGCACACCGTTCAGGCTGTGACGCAGTTCCCGGATGAAAGGCATGTACGGCATCGGTGGTCCGTGCCGGTCCGGCGTATGCATTTCCAGGGTGCGGGCATGGGCGCCGCCGGCAAAACTGACATAGTCCACATTGCGTGCGCGGGTGACCAGGTCGCCGATGATCGCGGCTTCCGCTGGGCCAATGCTGCCGGGGACGCCGTCATCGCCGGGCAGTTTCAGCCCGATAATGAACCCCGTGCCGCAGGCCGCGCGTAGCGCCGCCACCAGTTCGGCAACAAAACGGCTGCGCCCTTCCCAATCGCCGCCATATTCATCGTCGCGCCGGTTGGCCCAGGGGGACAGGAACTGGTGGAACATATGCCCGTGCCCGCAGGAAATTTCGACGCCGGAAAAGCCGCATTCCTGCAGATGCCGCGCGGATTCCGCAGTCTGCGCGATCATGTCGCGGATTTCATTCGCCGGCAGGGCACGCGGCACGGTCCAGGACAGGTCGTCCGGCAGCGCCGACGCGCCGACGGCTTCCGGGTTGCGGCCGGGAAAATGGCGACCGCGTCCGGCATCCTGTATCTGGCCGAGCAACCGGCAGTCCCGGCCTTCCACCGCTTCGGCGAAACGTTTCAGCGCATCGGCATCGTCGCGCCGCCAGATCTGCGGGCGCGGAATGCCTGCCTGATGGCGCATCATGGCAAGCGGTTCGGTCACTGTCATCGCCGCGCCGCCCTGCGCCCGGTTGGCATGATACTGGATCATGCTGTCGGTCACCCGCCCCTGTGGCGTGGCGAACAGGCTCATTGAGGCGTGGGTGATCCGGTTCCGCAGCGGTTTGCCCGCCAGGGTGAAGGGGGTGAACAGAGTTGTGAAATCGGTTTTTTCGCGCATGGCCTCAATGCCTCCCGCCTCGATGTTACGCAGCATACGACGGTTGCGCCAATCCCCTGCCGCGGAAGCCGCCCAATAGCCTGTCCATCGCCGTCGGCACCTGCTTAACTGTCGTATCTGGATTGGCGGAGCGGCGCGACGGGAGACGGTGATGGCGACATTCCTACTGGTGCATGGGTCCTTTGTGGGCGGTTGGGTATGGCAGCCGACGGTTCGGTTGCTGCGGCAGGCGGGGCATGCGGTCTATGCGCCGAGTATGGAAGGCTGCGCCGAACGGAGGCATGCCGTGCGGGCCGGTATAACCATTACCAGCGCGGCGCAGGAACTGGCCGAATTGTTGTTTTACGAGGATTTGCAGGATGTCGTGCTGGTCGGCACAAGTACCGGCGGCCTTGTTTTGGAGAAGCTGGCGACACTCGCGGGTGACAGGCTGCAGCGCCTGGTCTTCATCGATGGTCTTGTGCCGATGCCGGGAGAAAGCATCAGGGACATCGTCAAACCGTCGAAAGCACCGCCATACGCGATGACCGAATTTACCCGCGCGCCCACTCGCAAGGAACTGGAAAGCGGGCTTTTTGCGGGGCTGACTGGCGCGATCAAGGATTGGGCGCTGGACCGTACGGCGCCGCACCCGATCGGCTTGTCCGATGCCCAACCGGGAGAGTTGGATGATTTCTGGGCGCAATCCTGGAATGTGACGGTAATCCGCTGCACCGAAAGCCGGAACCCGTCAGAATCCCATCAGCGCCGCACGGCGGATACACTGAAGGGCGAATACTTTGAATTGCGCGCCGGACATTTTCCGATGTTGACGAATCCGGAGGAAACGGCCGGTCTGTTGCAGGGCCGTTGACGATATAATCCTGTTGCGCCGGGCCGGATCAGAACACACATAATGAATTGAAAGGGAGGATATTGATGACAGCATATCTCATCGTCCGCGCGGAAGTTCCCGAGGCGTATCGGGACAAGTTTGACCGCTGGTACGAAACAGAGCACCTGCCGGATGCGAAAAAGGCGTTCAAGGCGCTGGGCGCAACGCGTGGATGGAGTACGATTGATCCTTTGAGCCATTTCGCTTTTTACGAATTTCCCGATCTGGAGGCTGCCAGTACGATCTCCGGCTCGGACGAGATAAAGGCGCTGATTGCGGAATTTGACCGCGTCTGGCAGGGCCGGGTCACCCGGACCCGGGACGTGGTGGAGATAATACAGGCCATCTGATGGAGCCCGCTGGCCAGACCGCAGGGGAGAAAGCGTCGCAGGGCGTT